>BJHC01000050.1 GCA_014191535.1 Cyanobium sp.
CCCTGGCTGGCGGATCTGGCGGGTGCCTGGATCTTCTACAGCGTGTTACCCCTGCCCCCAGGGATCACGCCGCGGCTGGAGCGCATCGCCCGTTTTGCGCCCTGGGTGGGGGCAGTGATCGGCGCGGCTGAAGCGTTGCTGTGGCTCGGGTTGGCACCGGCTGGGCCGTTGGCCCAGATCCCGTTGGTGCTGGCCCTGGGAATCGCCCTGAGCGGCGGCCTGCATCTCGACGGGGCGATGGACACCGCCGATGGCCTGGCGGCGGGACCGCAGCGCTGTCTGGAGGCCATGGACGACAGCCGCGTCGGGGCGAGCGGCGTGCAGGCCCTGTTGCAGGTGCTGCTGCTGCGGGTGGGGGGGCTGGCGCTGCTGGCGGCCTCCGCGCCGGCGGCCCTGGTGTGGGCGGCGGTGTGGGGCCGTGTGGCTCCCCTCATCGCCATGCAGACCTTCCCGTACCTGCGTGGGGAGGCGGGCACGGCTGGCTTTCATCGGCGCCACTGGCGCGGTTGGGTTCGGGAGCTGGCCCCCTCCCTGCTGCTGCTGGGACTGCTCAGCGGTGCGGCCCTGGGTCTGGGGTTGCCCGGCTGGGTGGCCCTGGGCTGGTTGGGGGTGGTTCCAGCGCTGCTGGTGCCCTGGCGGCTGGGTCGACGGCTGGGGGGACACAGCGGCGACAGCTACGGCGCCTGTGTGGAGTGGACCCAGAGCTGGTGCCTGCTGCTGGTGGGGTTGTGTGTGCTGTGGCAGGCCCGTTAGGGCAACTGCAGGCAGAAGGCATTGCCGCTGCCGGGTAGATCCGGGTTGTGGGGATCCAGGGCCGCCGGTGGCGTCTGCAGGCGCAGGCTGCCGCCGAGCTGCGCCGCCAGCTCCCGGCCGAGGGCCAGCCCCAGGCCACTGCCGGGGCGGCCGGCGCCGGTGCTGCCCCGTTGTCCCCGCTCGAAGATGCGCGTGCGCTCCTCGGCGGGGATTTCCGGGCCGCCGTCCCACACCGCGAGGGTGATGGCGCCCGCGGCCGCCGGGCAGGGCTGACACAGCAGGCCGATGGGGCCCCCGCTGCGGCTGTAGCGAAAGGCGTTCTCCAGCAGGTTGGCCAGGATTTCGGCCACGGCGCTGCCATCGCCCTGCCAGGGGGGTAGGGAGGGGCCGGGCCCATACCAGGGCCGGCCCTGGAGCTTGGCGGTGGCGGCGGCCCGCTCCAGCAGGGGCTGAAGAATCTCGGCCAGCGGTTGGGGCGTGTCCCCCTGCAGGCCGGGGGGCAGCAGCAGCGGTGTGGTGCCGCCGCTGGCGCTCAGGCTCGGGGCCGCGCCCCCTTGATCGATCGCTTCGATCGCATCGAGGTAGCGGTTGATCTGGCCCTGCTCGTGCAGCAGGTTGTCCACCAGGCTGAGGTTGGCCTCATCGCCATCGAGCCGGCGCCGCAGCAGTTGGCCGAAGGTGCGCAGCGCCGCCAGCGGATTGCGCAACTGATGCACCAGCAGGCGCAGTTGGTCTTCCCGGCGGGCGAGTTCGCGGCCCAGCTGCTGTTGATCCATGTCCAGCCGCAGCGCTTCGGTGAGGCAGCGGGCGGTGGCTTCGAGGCGCGCCTCCAGGGCGGGGGGCCAGGGCAGCTGGTCGGCATCCACCCGCAGGGCCCCCAGCAGCAGCGAGCCATCCCGCAGCGCCAGCCAGCGCCGCGTGTCGGATTCCGCATCGGCGGGGTCGTCAGCGCCGTCGCTGCCGTTGGCGCGGAGGGCCAGGGCGGCAGGCCAGTGCCCGATGGCCATCAGCGTGGGGCGACCGTTGTCGCCCGGCAGGGCGGCATACACCACCAGAGCCCTCAGATCGGGACGATCCGTGAATTGGGCAAGCTGCTGGTCCAGCAGGGCCAGAAACCGCTTGGAGACTTGCATCTGAGCGGCGGCTGGGGAAGGCCTGGATGGGGGCTGTGCCAGAACCTGGCGCAACCGGTGCTCCAAATCCGGGAAAAAGTCTTAAGATTCAGGTATCGACCAATACCTCGCAGTCCGGGAGCGGGCGGCGCGGCATCAGACCGGAAGCCCTGCTTGCAGTTTCCTGCAAACGAGGCTACAGCAGAGGCAGTTGCGTCCCCTGCAGGTTCCGAGTCCGGTGTCGTGGCATCGGCCCTCCCGGTTGGCAGATGTTTGGGCGTTGCCGAAGCCTGCGGCACGTGTCTGCTGGCTTCTCATCGTTCGTCCTCTTTCCATCCCTCCGGGTTCCGTCCATGTCCAAGAAGCGCAAACGCGTCAGCCGCCGGCGTCTCGCCGGTCAGCGCGTGCTGGCCCACGTGGCCACCCACAACCTCGAAACCGGTGAGCACAAGCCTGTCACCGCTGCTCGCCGCTACATCGCTGAGACCAGCATTGTGCCGCCGGCGATCCTGAACGTCCGTCGCAACGAGCACACCACCGATCGCTTCTTCTGGGGCGAGAAGGGCCTGTTCAGCGCCCAGTACGCCGAGGAAAACCACTTCCTGTTCCCCTCCCTGCGCGCCATCGTCGATCGCATCGGTGAGGACACCCTGTTCGCCGGTCTGGAGGCCATGGCCGCCGACGACTGGGAAGAAATGGAAGAGTACGAATACGCCTTCGTCTGAACCCACGGACGAACGACGGTTCCCGGCAACCCGGGGGATACCCCCTCTGCCCACTCAGCCGGCCCTAAACGGGGCCGGCTTTTTTGTGTGCCGACCGCGGCGCGTTCAGCCCTGTGGCGCTGCCGCCAGCCGCCCACGGATGAACTGGCTGATCGGCGTGAGCACGGAGGCATCGATGGTGTGGCCGCCGTTGAAGGCCAGCAGCTGCGGCTCCCCCCCGGCCCCCTGCAGCAGCTGTTGCAGCTGCGCACTGGCGCCGAATGGCACCACCGGATCCTCGCGGCCATGGCTGAGCAGCACCGGCGGCATGGCCACTGGCGGCTGCCAGCCCTCATGGGGGTAGCCGCTGCAGGCCACGATCCCCGCCAGGGGCAGGCCGCTGCCCACATCGATGGCCATGGCGCCCCCCTGGGAAAAGCCCAGCAGCACCGTCTGGGGCAGGGGAACCGACTGGCCCAGGTCTTCAAGCCGCTGCTGCAGCGATTGCCGGGCCGCCGGCAGCTGCCCCCAATCGATCGGCTGCAGGCCGTACCACTGCCGGCCCGGGCCATAGGGATGGGGTTCGGGGGCCCGCAGGGCCACCACGCTCACCTCCGGCCCCACCAGCAGTGGCCCCAGGTCGAGCAGGTCATCGGCGTCGGCCCCCCAGCCATGCAGCAGCACCAGCCGCCGCTCGGCTGAGCTGGGCCCCCGTTGCAGGAGATCGGAGCGCTGGGTCATCGGCTTACGGCGGAGCGTCTCTGCGTAGGTTGGATTCTCCGCCCCCACCCCTGCTCCCATGGCGCCCACGGCCCTGCTCAGCGTGTCGAACAAGGAGGGGCTGGTGCCCCTGGCCCAGGGGTTGCTGGCGGCGGGCTACCAGCTGATCTCCAGTGGCGGAACGGCAGCGGCCCTGGCGGCGGCAGGCCTGCCCGTGACCAAGGTGGCGCAGCACACCGGCGCTCCGGAAATCCTGGGCGGGCGGGTGAAAACCCTGCATCCCCGCATCCACGGCGGCATCCTGGCCAAGCGGGACGATGCGGCGCATCAGGCGGATCTCGAGGCCCAGGGAATCCCGCCCATCGATGTGGTGGTGGTGAACCTCTACCCCTTCCGCGAAACCATCGCCCGCCCGGATGTCACCTGGGAGCTGGCGATCGAGAACATCGACATCGGGGGCCCCGCCATGGTGCGCGCCGCCGCCAAGAACCATGCCGATGTGGCGGTGCTGACCAGCCCCAGCCAGTACCCGGCCTTCCTCGAGGCCCTGGCCGCCGGAGCCATCAGCTCCGAGCTGCGCCGCCAGCTGGCCCTGGAGGCCTTCCGCCACACGGCGGAGTACGACACCGCCATCAGCGGCTGGCTGGGCTCCCAACTCGGTGGTGAGCCCCAGCTGCAGTTGCAGCTGCCGGCCCGCCAGAGCCTGCGCTACGGCGAAAACCCCCATCAGCAGGCCACCTGGTTCGCCCAGCCCGGTGCGGGCCTCGGGGCCGGCACGCAGCTGCAGGGCAAGGAGCTCAGTTACAACAACATTCTCGATCTCGAGGCCGCACTCGCCACCGTGCGCGAGTTCGGTTACGGCGGTCAGCCCGCCGGCGGTAACCCCTTCCAGCCGGCGGCGGTGGTGGTGAAGCACACCAACCCCTGCGGTGTGGCCACCGGCAACGGCAGTGCCCATGCCCTGGAGCGGGCCCTCGATGCCGATCGCGTCTCCGCCTTCGGCGGCATCGTGGCGATCAACGGCCCGGTGGATGCCGCCACCGCTGGCCATCTCACCAGCCTGTTCCTGGAGTGCGTGGTGGCGCCCGCCTTTGAGCCCGCCGCCCGGGAGCTGCTGGCCGCCAAGGCCAACCTGCGCTTGCTCGAGCTGGATCCCGCCGCCATCGGGCGGGCCAGCCGCCAGCAGCTGCGCAGCGTGCTCGGCGGGGTGCTGGTGCAGGACCTTGACGACCAGCCGGTGGAGGAACACGCCTGGCAGGTGGTGAGCCGCCGTTCACCCACCGAGCAGGAGCGCCAGGACCTGGCCTTCGCCTGGCGGCTGGTGCGTCATGTGCGCTCCAATGCGATCACCGTGGCCCGCGGCGGCCAGAGCCTCGGCATCGGCGCCGGCCAGATGAACCGGGTGGGCTCAGCCCGCATTGCCCTGGAGACCGCCGGCGACAAGGCCCGTGGCGCGGTGCTGGCCAGTGACGGCTTCTTCCCCTTCGACGACACCGTGCGCCTGGCGGCCCGAGCCGGGATCACGGCGGTGATCCAACCGGGCGGCAGCGTGCGCGATGCGGATTCGATCGCCGCCTGCGATGAGCTGGGCCTGGCGATGCTGGTGACCGGCCGGCGCCATTTCCTGCACTGAGGCCCCGGCCTGAGGCTGTAGCTTCGCTGCCAAGACATCGCTCCAGGCCCTTTCCCCATGCCGGAAGCCCTCGCCTTCAACCTCAATTTCCTGCATCCGCTGGCGATGTGGGCCCTGCTGGCCCTCACCGGCTACGCCCTGTTCCTGGGCATCAAGGCCAAGAAGACCCGCACCGCTGACGCGGAAACCCGCAAGCAGCTGATCAAGGGGCAGTTCGCCAAACGCCATTACCTGTTCGGCAGTGCCGTGCTGGCCGTGATGGTGCTGGGCACCTTCGGCGGCATGGCCGTCACCTACGTGAACAACGGCAAGCTGTTCGTGGGGCCGCACCTGCTGGTGGGCATCGCCATGACCACCATGCTGGTGCTGGCTGCGGCCCTCTCCCCGCTGATGCAGCAGGGCAACCTGATCGCCCGCAAGCTGCACGTGGGCCTGAACATGGGGGTGTTCACGCTGTTCCTGTGGCAGGCCGTCACCGGCATGCAGATCGTGAACAAGATCTGGGAGAACCGGCCCGCCTGAGGCGGCCGGCCTTTTGCCGCCCTTTTAGAACTGCGCCCGCCTGCGTGGCGGGCAGTCCAGCCCATGGGTGGCGTGGAAGTCTTCCTGCACCTTCCAGGTGAGGCGCCGGGAGATCTGGCGCACGATCTGCCGCAGTAGGTGGTCGCCGCTGGTTTGCACCAGGGATTCCGGCAGCAGCCCGATCACCGCAGGCAGCCGGATCCAGACGCTGAGATCCAGCTCCCAGCGCACATCCGTGTGAGGCGCCTCGGCGTCTTGCTCTTCCAGCCGCAGAGCGGCGTTGAATTCCACGTCGTACAGATCCCGCAGGCCCGGCTCGAACTGCTCGGGCGGCACGGTGCAGATGCGGTAAACCCCGCGGCTCTGGGGCAGCAGCTCCAGGCCGATGGTGGGCTCCACCTCAAAGCCGAAATTGCCGAAACGGCCCAGGGTGAGCACGTAGCCATTGCGGCCCAGGGGCTCCACCTGCATCGGGGCGGCGCAGCGGCGGAACCAGCCTTCGTGGTGGTCGAGGTAGTGCGCCACCGTGCTGGCCGGCGCCCGCATCTCCATCAGATCGGCGAAGTGGCTGGTGTAACAGCGCACGCGGCTGTCCTCGCTGTGGCGCAGGGCCAGCGTGGCCATTCGGGGCTCGCTACGGGGATCAGACACCGATGAGATCAATGCGGTCGGTGCTCCCCGGAGACGATCAACACTTCGCGTGAACCAATGTAAAGCCGACCCCTGGACCCACTCTGCAGCCGCTGTGACAGCGGCCTCAGGCGTCGGCCAGGTCGATCAGGCGGCCGATCACATCCTCCACCACCCGGTCGGGGGTGGAGGCGCCGGAGGTGATGCCCACCTTCAGCGGACCGGCCGGCAGGAAGGGCTCCACCACCTCCAGCTCGCCACCGAGGGGCTTGTGCTGGATGCGGTTGCCGGGCCCGATCCTTTCTGGCGTGTCGATGTGGAAGGAGCGGATGCCGCGGCTGACGGCGATCTCCTGCAGGTGGGTGGTGTTGGAGGAGTTGTAGCCGCCGATCACCACCATCAGATCCAGGGGCTCATCCACCAGGGCGAACATGGCGTCCTGCCGCTCCTGGGTGGCATCGCAGATGGTGTTGAAGGCCAGGAAGTGGTCGTTGAGTTCGGTGGGGCCGAAGCGCTGCAGCATGGTGCGCTCAAACAGCCGCCCGATCTCCTCGGTTTCGCTCTTGAGCATCGTGGTCTGGTTGGCCACCCCCAGCCGCAGCAGGTCGCGGTCGGGGTCGAAGCCCGGTGAGCAGGCCTTGGCAAAGCGCGCCATGAAGGCGTCGCGATCGCCTTTGCCGAGGATGTAATCGCACACCAGCTGGGCTTCCGCCAGGTCGAGCACCACCAGATAGGTGCCGGCGAAGGAGCTGGTGGCCAGCGTTTCCTCGTGCTTCACCTTGCCGTGAATGATCGAGGTGAAGGCGTGCTTCTTGTGCTTCTCCACGGTGTTCCACACCTTGGACACCCACGGGCAGGTGGTGTCCACGATGTGGCAGCCGCGCTCGTTGAGCAGCTGCATCTCCTGCACCGTGGCGCCGAAGGCCGGCAGGATCACCACATCGCCGTTGGCGACGCCGGAGAAATCCTTCACGCCGTCTTCGACGGAGATGAACAGCACGTTCATCTCCCGCAGGTGATCGTTCACCGAGGGGTTGTGGATGATCTCGTTGGTGATCCAGATCCGCTCGGTGGGGTAGTGGCGGCGGGTTTCGTAGGCCATGGCCACGGCGCGCTCCACGCCCCAGCAGAAGCCGAAGGCCTCCGCCAATTTCACGCTCAGACGGCCATGGCGCAGCTGGTGCCCGTTTTCACGGATGCTGGCGATCAGATCGCTCTGGTAGGCCTGCTCCAGGCTGCCGGCCACCTCTTCGCCCAGGCCGAAGCCGCGGCGGTTGTAGCGATCGGAATGGTGCAGCGATCGCTTGAACGCGCGGGTATCCACGGCGGCGGCACGGGGGAGCCCAACTCTATGGGGCGTCGCCGTGGGCCTGCACCGTCGCCACCCCCAGCCAATCGATGCCGCTGCTGCTGAAGCCGTAGCGGCAGGGCAGCACCTCGACGCCGGCCGCCAGGGCCTGGCGGAACAGCTCCCCGTAGCGCGGGTCAGCCGTATCGCCGGGGGCAAAGCGGTTGAGGTCGGCGCGGCTGAGGCAGGGCAGCAGCACCGCCCGGGCCTCGGGCAGCACCCCCATCAATTCCTCGAGGTGTTTCTGGCCGCGCTCGGTCACGGTGTCGGGGAAGAGGGCCAGATCACCGGCGCACCAGGTGGTGTTCTTCACCTCCACGTAGATGGGCCGTGGGTCGGCGGCGCCTTCGGCCGGAGTCAGCAGCAGATCGATGCGGCTGCGCCGGTTGGCCCCGTAGGCCACCTCGGCCCGGATCGACTCGATCGGCCCCAGCCAGGGCTCCAGGCAGCCGGCCTCGATCGTGGCGCGCACCAGGCGGTTGGGCAGGGCCGTGTTGATCCCCACCCACACCGGCTGGCCAGCGGCGCCCT
Organism: Cyanobium sp.; assembly: GCA_014191535.1. GTDB lineage: Bacteria > Cyanobacteriota > Cyanobacteriia > PCC-6307 > Cyanobiaceae > Vulcanococcus. Next base: position 7,954 of record BJHC01000050.1, read on the forward strand.
GCACCTGGGCCTGCTCCCAGCTCCAGGCCAGCTTGCGCGTGGGGGAGGGGGCATGGCGCAGGCGCACCCGGCCGCCCACCTGCAGCACCCCGGTCATGGGGCCGGTGTTGGCGCAATGGGCCGTCACCACCTCGCCGCTGGCGAGCTCCACATCCGCCAGAAAGCGCTTGTAGCGCTTGAGCAGCACCCCCTCCTGCAGCGGCTCCAGCGGCAGCACCCGCTGGGGCGGGGTGGCGGTGACATCGGGCATGCGCGGGGGGCTGTTGCAGGCAAGAATCGCTCGAAAGGGGCCGATCGCCTGTGACTGACACGAGCCGTTCCCTGCGGCGCATCGCCCTGA
>BJHC01000051.1 GCA_014191535.1 Cyanobium sp.
CTGGACCGGGGCGGCGGGCTGGTTGCCGCAGAAGGTTTGGAACACCTCGGCGCCGAGGTACTCGGTGCCGGTGATGGTGCGGCAGGTGGCGGCTTCGTTGCCGGTGGTTTTCACCGAGCGGTTGGCCTGGGTGCCGGTGACGGTCTGGCCGGAGAGGGTCTCGCTAACGCCCACCTTCCAGGCGGCATCGGCGGCGGCGGCCTGCTTGGAGCCGTGGCGGTTGGGGCCGCTGGGGCGGGTGCCACCGCTGCGGCTGGTGCCGGCGGCACCGCTCTTGCTCTTGAGCTCACGCACCTTCTGGGCCAGGTCGCGGCCGTTGAGGTCGGGGTTGATCTGGCGGGCCACGGCGGCGGCACCGCTCTTGGAGCTGCTGCTGGCCGACTTGCCGCGCTTGCTCAGGGCTTCGCGGCGGGCGAGCACCAGGGCACGGCTGGGGTTGTGCTGGGCCGAGGCCTTGCGGGCGGTGGCACGGCTGGCGGCACCGGCGCTGCTGCCACTGCCGGCGCGGCTGCTCAGGGACAGGGTGGCGGCGCCGTCACGGGCCGGCTTCTCCTGGCACTTGCAGGGTTTCTCGGGAGCTGCGGTAGCTGCCGTGACGGTGCTGGTGGCGGCAGCGGTGGTGACGCCGAGGTCGGTGCGGGTGCGGTCCTTGGAGGTGCTGGCGCGCTTGCCACCGCGGGCGAGGGCTTCACGGCGGGCGAGCACCAGGTCGCGGCTGGGGTTGCTCACCCGGCGCACGTTGCCGCTGCGGGGAGCCGAGCTCGGGGCGCTCAGGCTGCGGGCCGCCCGGGGGGCGGGGCTGGCCGCCGGTGCGGAGCTGGCCGCCGGCACGTCGGCAGCGGTGGCCACCGGTGTGTTGGTGCGGGTGGGTCGGGCGTCGGATGCGCTGCGCACACGACCGGAGTTGTTGCTGTAGCGGCCAGCAGCCTTTTTCCCGCCATCGGCGAGAGCCTTACGGCGCTCCAGGGCTGCTTCGCGACTCGATTGTGTGGCCATGTCCGCCCGACGTATGAAGTTCTGGGGGTTGCCGAGGGTCTCGATGCTGCGGCTGATGCCCATCGATGGTTGATCTCAAATCAACCGGATGGCATCAGCGCCAGATCGGATGACGCCTGCGACAGAGATTGAAAGGGTGTGGTCCCGAAACATTCGGGACCACGTTGTGACCTGCGACGGTGAAGAACGGCGCTGAAATCAGCGGCCTTCGAACACCACGAAGCAGGAACCCTGGCTCTGGGTGTAGGCGTCGTAGCCCACCAGACGCACGTGGTGGTCGGGGTAGGCACGGTGACAAGCTTCGAGCTCGTTCACGATCACGCTCAGGTCCTTCTCACCGAAGAAGGGCAGTTTCCAATAGGACCAATAGGTGGCCATGGAACGGCTGGGGTGCACGTGCTCAACGAGCGGGCTCCAACCCTGGGCAATGATGTAGGCGATCTGGTCGTAGATCTCGTCCTGGGTCATCGGCGGGAGGAAGCCGAAGGTCTCCAGGGTGGCGACTGTTTGGTAGTCACCCACGGTGCTCTTGAAAGGCATGGGGTTCCTTGAGGTGGATGGATTGAATGAACCCGATCAGGGATGCCGGAGGCATCCCGCAGATCGTGTTCGTCGATGACTCAATCGACGATCAGTTGACGTCGAGCTTGTCGACGGTGTCGAACTCGAACTTGATCTCCTTCCAGGTCTCGAGGGCGATGGCCAGCTCAGGGCTGTGCTTCGCGGCTTCCAGGAGGATGTCGCGGCCTTCGCGCTCGATTTCGCGACCGGCATTGCGTGCCTTGACGCAGGCCTCGAGGGCCACGCGGTTGGCAGCAGCACCAGCGGCGGAACCCCAGGGGTGACCGTGGGTACCACCACCGAACTGGAGCACCGAGTCGTCGCCGAAGATGCTCACCAGGGCCGGCATGTGCCAGACGTGGATACCGCCGGAGGCCACGGCGAACACGCCGCCCATGGAACCCCAGTCCTGATCGAAGAAGTTGCCGCGGCTGCGATCTTCGGGAACGAAGGATTCACGCAGCTGGTCGATGTAGCCGAGGGTCGACTGACGGTCGCCTTCGAGCTTGCCCACCACGGTGCCGGTGTGCAGCTGGTCACCACCGGAGAGACGCAGGCACTTGGCCAGCACACGGAAGTGAATGCCGTGCTTGGGGTGACGGTCGATCACCGCGTGCATGGCGCGGTGGATGTGCAGCAGCATGCCGTTCTTACGGCACCACTTCGCCAGACCGGTGTTGGCGGTAAAGCCACCGGTGATGTAGTCGTGCATGATGATCGGCTGACCGAGTTCTTTGGCGAACTCAGCGCGCTCATACATGTCTTCCGGAGTGGCAGCGGTCACGTTGAGGTAGTGACCCTTGCGCTCGCCGGTTTCCATCTCGGCGGACTTCACAGCTTCGGCCACGAACTCGAAACGGTTCTGCCAGCGCTGGAAGGGCTGCGAGTTGATGTTCTCGTCGTCCTTGGTGAAATCGAGACCGCCGCGGAGGCACTCGTACACCACCCGGCCGTAGTTCTTACCGCTCAGGCCGAGCTTCGGCTTGATGGTGCAACCCAGCAGGGGACGGCCGTACTTGTTCATCCGGTCGCGCTCGACCTGGATGCCGTTCGGGGGACCCATGCAGGTCTTGATGAACGCCATCGGGAAGCGGATGTCTTCCAGACGCAGGTGGCGCAGAGCCTTGAAACCGAACACGTTGCCGACCAGGGAGGTCAGCACGTTGGTGACGGAACCCTCTTCGAACAGGTCGAGGGGGTAGGCGATGAACGCATAGAAGGATTCCTTGTCGCCAGGAACGTCTTCGATGCGGTAGCAGCGGCCCTTGTAGAAGTCGAGGTCGGTGAGGAGCTCGGACCACACAGTGGACCAGGTGCCGGTGGAGGATTCAGCGGCCACAGCGGCAGCCACTTCTTCCTTGGGCACACCTTCCTGGCCGGTGCACTTGAAGCAAGCCAGCAGGTCGGTGTCGAGGGGGACGTAATCAGGAGTCCAGTACGTATCCCGGTACTCCTTAACCCCAGCGTCGTACTTCTTAGCCATGGAGACTCTCCGTTTGGGTCGAGGGAAAAAGATCAGAGGTGGGAGCGGCCCTCAGGGGCGCGGCTCAGTCCTCAGTCCTTCGAACCAACGAAGCCGGCGCTGCTGTTGAGAGCAGGCTCCACTTCACGGTGGGGACGGGCGATGATGTGGGCGGCCACCAGGCCGTCACCCACGCGCTCGCAAGCGTCAGCGCCGGCGCGAACGGCAGCGTTCACAGCACCGGTTTCGCCGCGCACCAGCACGGTCACGTAACCGCCGCCGACGAACTCGCGACCGATCAGGCGCACTTCGGCGGCCTTGGTCATGGCATCAGCCGCTTCGATGGCGGGAACCAGACCCCGGGTTTCGATCATGCCGAGGGCGATGCCCATGGTTTCGTTAGCCATTACCTGCTCCTGGAGGAGGGGTGGAATGTTCGCCTGCAACCTTGCTCTCGCAGCGAGCCCCCCGTCAAGCCATTTGGGGCGTTTGTGCCATCACCGTCTGCGCAGTCACTGATAAGCCAGGCTGATCAGTGCATCACAAAACTTTGGAGTTGCTGTTGTCCTGGTTTGGTGATGCAGCCCAAAACGGTTGCCGTCGCCACTGCCCTCACAGGGGTTCAGCGTCCGAGACGTACGCCACGCCACCGTAATAGCCGAGCAGCGGTTGGATGCCCTGGCGCAGCCGCTCGAGGATCTCCGGCTGGCAGAACACGATCACGTGGGCGTTGGCCCCCAGGCCGCTGAAGTCCATCGCTTCCGACACCGACCCGTGGGGGCCCTTGCCGGTGACGTGCTTCATCACCGTGTAGCCGGGGGAGCCGGCGGCGTCGATGGCCTGGAGCACGGCCTTCAATTCCCGCTCACTGATGATCAGATCGAGGCGTTTCATCTGATCAACCCCCGGCTACCACCAGTTTGTTCACCAAAGCCATATAGAGGGGAATGCCCACAATGATGTTGAAGGGAAAGGTGAGCCCCAGCGCCGTGGAGATGTAGTAGCTGGGGTTGGCCTCCGGCACGGTCATGCGCATGGCGGCCGGCACGGCGATATACGAGGCGCTGGCGCATAGCACCACGAACAGCAGGGCATTGCCCGCCTCCAGCCCCAGCCCCCGCGCGATCAAGGCCCCCACCAGGGCGTTGAACAGGGGCATCAGCACCGAAAAGCCGATCAGGAAGCTGCCGGCGCGGCGCAGGTCTCCCAGCCGCTGGGCCGCCACGATGCCCATGTCCAGCAGGAAGAAGCTCAGCGATCCGTAGAAGAGCTTGTCGGTGAAGGGCAGCATCTTCTCCACGCTCTGGGGGCTGTTGCCGGCGGAGAGGTAGCCGATCACCAGGCTCCCCACCAGCAGATACACCGAGCCGTTGAGCATGGCTTCGTGTAGCACCGCGCCCCAGCGCATGCGGCCGTTGTTGGGCCGATCCTGGTTGCTGGCCAGCTTCACCAGCAGCAACCCCACGATGATCGCGGGCGACTCCATCAGGGCCAGGGCCGCCACCATGAAGCCGTCGTGGGGGAGCTTCTGGGTTTCCAGGAAGCTTTCGGCGGTGATGAAGGTGACGGCGCTGATCGAGCCGTAGGTGGCGGCGATGGCGGCGGCGTTGAACGGGTCGAGCTTGAGGCGCAACACCGCAAAGCTCACGAGCGGCACCGCCAGCGACATCAGCACCGCCGCACCGATGGTGGGCAGCACGGGGCCACTGATGCCGCTGTGCTGGAGCTCCAGCCCGCCCTTGAAGCCAATGGCCAGCAACAAATAGAGCGAAAACAGCTTGGGCAGGGGCGCGGGGATCTCCAGATCGGAGCGCACCAACACCGCAATCACCCCCAGAAAAAAGAACAGAACCGGGGGGGTGAGCAGGTTCTGCAGAACCAAACTGCTGTCCATTCCTGCTGGGGCGGTACCGCCGTTTCAAGCTAGGCCTGGGCCGCAGATCTGTTCCCAGCTGCACACATCTCGCCGCATGGGCTTGCGGCCCCCAGGGGCTCTCCCTACGGTTTTTCGCGAGGCAGGAAGCCCCTGGACTTGTTCGGGGGGTGGAATGTTCAACCCAACCTGCCTCAACCCTCTTCCTGCCTCACCCGTGCATCCACCCCCAGGGGGCACAATGGGGCCCCTGCGGCGGACGCGGCCCCGATGCACGACCGGTTCAGCCGATCCGCTGCCGCGCTGCCCGTGCTGGTGATCGCCAGCGGCAATGCCCACAAGGTGGCGGAGATCACGGCGATGCTCGACGCCGTGGAGCTGGAGGTGCGCCGCCAGCCGGAGGGCCTGGAGATCGAGGAAACCGGCAGCACCTATCTGGAGAATGCCCGCCTCAAGGCCACCGAGGTGGCGCGGCTCACCGGCCAGTGGGCCCTGGCGGATGACTCGGGCCTGGAGGTGGATGCCCTGGGGGGGGAGCCGGGTCTGTATTCGGCCCGCTACGCCGCCACCGACCCGGAGCGCATCGCTCGGTTGCTGCGGGAACTCGGCGACAGCCCCTACCGCAGTGCCAGCTTCAACAGCGCCATGGTGTTGGCCAGCCCCGAGGGGGAGGTGGTGCTGGAGGCCGAAGGCATCTGCCGCGGTGAAATCCTCTCCGCCCCCCAGGGCCATGGCGGCGGCTACGACCCGATTTTCTGGGTGCGGGAAGCGGGCATGACCTACGCCCAGATGCCTGCGCATCTCAAGGACAAACTCGGGTCGCGGGGCAAGGCGGCCCGGGCGCTGGCTCCGGAGCTGAAACGGCTGCTCAGGCTTGAGCGCGCCGGTTGATCTGCTCCACCGAACGCATGGCGGCGGCGGCCGCCTCCTCCACATCCCCTTCCCAGCCGGCCAGGGTGAGGCGACCGAAGGCGCCCACGGCCTTCACATCCACCACGGTGATGTTGCTGGCCTTTTCCGCCTCATTGGCCGCTAGGAGCACATAGCCGGCGGGCTCGGTTTCCAGGATGTACATGCTCATGCCGGCCTGGATCATCGAACCGCGACGGTTCTGACGGTTGATCAGCACCGCATGGTCCGGGGTGATGGCGCGGATGATCTCGGTCCAGGTGACGCTGCAGCGGGTGCGCTTCTCAACGCTGCTGCCGATGGCCTCCAGCACCACATCGCCGGAGTGGAGCACATTGCTCTGGTCGCGGTGGTAGAGCGCCAGGGAGCCAAAGGCCCGTTCCACCACCATCTGGCCCAGGCGCACGGTGCTGGCCTTGAGCGAGATGTCGGTGACGCGGTGCACCGCCATGCCGGGGGACACCTCCAGCCACAGGCAGGCATCGCCGGGGATGGGCAGGAAGCCCTGGCTCACCGTTCCCATGTAGGCCGCCAACTGGGGCTGCAGGGAATCGAGGAACACGTAGGTGCGCAGCTCGATCGATTCGACAGCGCTGGCCTGACTCACCAGCCGGGCCTCGCTGTCGGTGGTGATCACGCAGCTGGCGGCTGAGGGATGCAGCTCATCCAGGGGCGTGCCACTGCCGCTGAACCCCAGGTCGGTGCCCGTGATCTGCACCGCTGAGGTGCGTCGCCTGGGGTTGCGTGCGGGCAAAGAAACGAAGCGCTCCAGGGGGCCGATCGGCTGCGGGATGCGCACACCGGTTGGAGCGCGGCGATCTTACCGCTCTGTCTTGGTGGTCTCGGAGCCGCTGCCCGTGATGGGCTCGCGCACGCTCCGGACCGCTTGCGGCGCAGTTGAAGGGCCGGTACGGTCCGGCCAACCTCCGCAGCATCGCCCGTGGCCGCCAAGCGCACCGCTTCCTCCGCTTCTTCGGCTTCCACCAAACCCGCCGGCACTGCGGCGGATGAGGCCAACCTCAAGCCGGAGCAGGCCCTGGCCCTTGTGGGCATGGGGCTGATGCAGAAGATGGCCGCCAACGGGGAGCTGCCCTGGATGTGGAGTGAAGCCGAGGACGGCGGCAGCTGCGATGTGGGCGCCCTGCGCCAGCGGCTCGAGCTCACGGAGCTGGCCCTGAACACCGGTGCACCGCTGAGCACCGCCGAGGTCACCTACCTGATGGGCGCGCGCCCCGGCTCCGCCCGGGTGGAGCGCGGCGGCCTGCGGGCCCGGCGGGTGAACCGCAACGTGTGGAAGCTGTCGCGGGCCGAGGGCGGCTCCGAGCGCGCCGGCGAGGTGGCCAGCTTTGGCGGCTTCAACGATGGCCGCCGCCGTTTCGGCTAAGGCAACTCGCCCCCGAGGCTGATTTCCCGGTCCCAGGCGTTGATCAGCTGATCCCGCAACCATCCCCCCTGGGTGAGGGCGGCATCCAGCCCGCCCCACCAGTTGATCAGCGCCACGGGGATCGGCATGGCATTGCAATCCAGTTCAAACGATTGGATCTGGTCCTCGCCATCGGCGAGCACCGTGATCGTGAATTCCAACAACCCCTGTTGCCACGGATGCAGGGTGACGGTGGTGACCTGACCGTCCTCGGCGCTGCCCAGGTCGATGGTCCACCAGGGGCCGGTGGGGGGTGGCCGCGGCACCCCGCGCTGCAGATCCAGCTTGGGCCAGCCGCGTTGCACCAGCTGCTGGAGCAGAGCGTTGAGGGTGGAGCGCACGGGACCTCCCCCGTTGCGATGCCTCTGTCATGGCACCGGTGGGGTGCTGACAGCAAGGTGCTGCGCCGCTAGGCCTGGGATGGAACGGTCTTTTGTGGTGTTGCAAGCGTTGACCCGTCGGCTGCTGGGGCAACCCCTGCCCCGCAGCGCGGCGGAGAGCGAGACGCTCACGGGCGTCTTCGCCCTGCCGATCCTCAGCTCTGACGCCCTCTCCTCGGTGGCCTATGCCACCGAGGCGGCCCTGGGGGTGTTGCTGCTGGCGGGCAGTCGGGCCCTGGAGCTGTCGTTGCCGATCACCGCGGCGATCGTGGTGTTGATCGGCATCGTGGTGCTCTCCTATCGCCAGACCATCGAGGCTTACCCCCAGGGTGGGGGCTCCTATGTGGTGGCACGGGAAAACCTGGGGGTTGTGGCTGGCCTGGTGGCGGCGGCTTCGCTGTTGGTGGATTACGTGCTCACCGCGGCGGTGAGCCTGATGGCGGGCACCCAGGCGCTGTCGTCGTTGTGGCCCGCCCTGCTGCCCCACGAAACCCCTCTGGCCCTGCTGTTGCTGGCGGTGGTGGGCTGGGTGAATCTGCGGGGGGTGAAGGAGGCGGGCCGCGCCTTTGCGGTGCCCACCTATGGCTTTGTGGCCATGCTGGCGCTGCTGGGGCTGTGCGGGCTCTGGAATCTGGTCCGGTTGCACGGTTTCCAGCCGGACCCTCCGCCGTTGGTGGCGGCGGTGG
>BJHC01000052.1 GCA_014191535.1 Cyanobium sp.
TGTACCTGGCCAACGACACCCCCCTGGCACAACTGCTCGCCCGCGCCAACCAGGGCGCCGGCAGCCCCCAGCCCCGGGCGCTGCCGGCGCCGGCCATCGCCCTCAATCCACCGCCGCCGGCGGCCGGCGGCGGCCCCGTGGCGCTGCAGGTGGTGCCGGTTCGCCCCTGGGCCGGGCGGCAGGGGACAACCGGCGCAGTGGACCACACCCCCCTTGCCGGGTGTTTTCCTCTGGCCGTATGTTGCTCTTGTGTGAGGAGTGCGGAACACCACTTCTGGGGTCGAAACGAGGACAGACTCCCAAAAGCGTTCCGGCTCAAAGCCCTGCCTTCGGCGGGGCTTTTTTATTGCCGCCCCGCCGGAGCCCGGCGTCCACAAAAAAGCCGGCCCCTTGAGGCCGGCTCTGAAAAAGTGTTGTCGGACCGCCGGAGCGGCCCGCCGCGGAGATCACTTGAGGGTGACCTTGCCGCCGGCCTCTTCGATGGCCTTCTTCATGGCCTCGGCATCGGCCTTGGAGACACCTTCCTTGACGGCGCAAGGGGCGCTTTCCACCAGGGTCTTGGCTTCGCCAAGGCCCAGGCCGGTGGCTTCGCGGACGGCCTTGAGGACCTTGATCTTGGCGGCAGCGTCGAAGCTGTCGAGCATGACGTCGAATTCGGTCTGCTCTTCAGCAGCTTCGGCAGCACCACCGCCGGCGGCGGGGGCGGCCATCACGACGCCAGCGGAAGCGGCGGCGGACACACCGAAGGCCTCTTCGATCTGCTTGACAAGCTCAGAGGCTTCCAGCAGCGAGAGAGTCTTCAGGGACTCGAGGATTTTGTCGGTAGTAGCAGACATGGTTGGGAATCAGCAACAGATCTGTGGGAACAGTCGGAGCGGAGAGCTCAGCAGAACAGGCCTCAGGAGGCGCTGCCCTCGCCGTCGGCGTGCTGCTTGAGCGCCCGGGCAAGACCGGAGGGAACTTCGTTGATGCCCACAGCCAGCTTGGTGGCCACGGCGTTGATCGCACCGGCGATCTGAGCCATGAGCACCTCCTTGGAGGGCAGATCCCCGATGGCCTTGATGTCGGATTGGGAGAGGAGTTTGCCTTCGAAAAGGCCACCCTTCACGTCCGACTTCTTCGTGTCCTTCTGGAAGGACTGCACGGCCTTCACCGCACCACCCACGTCGCCCTTGACGAGCACGAAGGCATTGGTGCCGGTGAGCAGGGAATCGAGTTCCGACCAAGCGCTGTTCCCATCAATGGCACGGCGCATCAAGGTGTTTTTGGTCACCTTGCAAATGCCGTTGCTGGCCTGCAGACGGGTCCGCAGATCAGACATCTCCTTGATGGACAGGCCCTTGTAATCAAGGACCAGCGCCATTTCGGCCTCACCGAGGAGCTGCTTGAGCTCTTCGACGATCTGTTGCTTGTTCTCCAGCGTGCGGCCCATGGGAAACGGAACGGATCGGGGGAACAAGCCGGGAACGCAGCCCTGGTGCTCGAGCGAACTCGGCACCCGAGGGCTGCGGCTTCACATCCCCCGACGAACCGCCGGGACAAGCTTCAGTCGCGTGCACCTCGGCAGGATTTACAACGGGCAGACATCCGTGGAAACGGCGCCGCCATCGACCTGCTGTCTTGGGTAGGGCGCGTGCCCTTCTGGCGTTAGCCAGCTGCTCACCCTACAGCAGCACCAGACGGGCCAACAAAAAGCCCCCGCCGAAGCGGGGGCGACAGAACGAGGCAGAGCGGCCCGTGAAGGCTCAGCCCTCCTGCTTGATGTCCTGCAGGGCGGTCACATCCACTTCCACCGAGGGACCCATGGTGGAGGTGATGTAAAGGCTCTTCCAATAGCGACCCTTGGCACCGCTGGGCTTGTTGCGGTCGATGGTCTCCTGCAGGGCCTTGAGGTTGTCCAGCAGCTTGGCGGCATCAAAGCTGGCCTTGCCGAAACGCACGTGCACGATGCCGGTGCGATCCGCACGGAACTCCAGCTTGCCGGCCTTGAACTCGTTGATGGCGGAGGCCAGGTCGGTGGTCACGGTGCCGGCCTTGGGGTTGGGCATCAGGCCACGGGGACCGAGCACACGACCCAGCTTGGCCACCTTGGGCATCATGTCCGGGGTGGCGATCAGCAGATCGAACTCCATCTCGCCCTTGGCGATGGTGTCCACCAGATCGTCGTCACCAGCCAGGTCGGCGCCGGCGGCCTTGGCCTCAGCCACCTTCTCGCCCCGGGCGATCACGGCGATGCGCACGCTCTGACCGGTGCCGTGGGGCAGGGCCACGGTGGTGCGCAGCTGCTGGTCGGTGTACTTGGGATCGATGCCGAGGCGGGCGTGGGCCTCAACGGTTTCGTCGAACTTGGCGGTGGCGTTGGCCTTCACCAGTTCCACCGCCTCCAGCGGGGCATAGGTGCGGTCTTCAACCTTGCCGGCGACGGCGGAATAACGCTTGGAGATTTTGGGCATGGGATGCATGGGGTGCGAACGAGCTCAGGGAGCTCTCCCCCGGTAAGGAACGGGATGGGAACGGAGCAGCGGTGGCCCGGGGGCCGGGGCCGATCAGTCCTTGACGGCGACGCCCATGTTGCGGGCGGTGCCTTCGATGATGCGCATGGCCGAGTCAACGCTGGTGCAGTTGAGGTCGGGCAGCTTGGTCTTGGCGATCTCTTCGAGCTGGGCGCGGCTGATGGCACCGACGCTGCCCTTGGAGGAGGTGGCGGCACCCTTCTCGATACCGGCTGCCTTGGAGATCAGCACGGAAGCGGGAGGGGTCTTGGTGATGAAGGTGAAGCTGCGGTCTTCAAAGACCGAGATCTCCACCGGGATCACGTAGCCAGCCTTGTCCTGCGTCCGAGCGTTGTACTCCTTGCAGAACGCCATGATGTTGACGCCGTGCTGACCGAGGGCAGGGCCCACCGGCGGCGCGGGGTTGGCTTTGCCGGCATCCAGGGCCAGCTTGATCACAGCTACAACTTTTTTTGCCATCGTCCTGGCGGCTTGAGCAATCTGCGGATCCGCGACCCTAGGGCAGCGACTGCGGCGCGCCCCGGAGACCGGTGCAACGCCAAGGGCCGCCCTCCGCAGGGAGACGGCCGCAGGGGGATCAGCTCTGCTTGCTGATCTGGGAGAACTCGAGTTCCACCGGGGTTTCCCGGCCGAAGATCGACAGCAGGGCCTTGAGCTTGTTGCGCTCCGCCGACACTTCGATCACCTCGCCCTGGAAGTCCTTGAACGGACCCGCCGTCACCAGGATCTGATCGCCCTCGGTGAGGTCGACCTTCACCACAGGCTTCTTCTCGGCGGCCCGCTTGAAGATGCGGTCCACCTCCTGGCGGCTCAGGGGGCGGGGCTTGATGTGGCCCCGGGCCTTGCCGGTGGCCCGGCGGTCCTCCGCCCCCACGAAATTGATCACGTTGGGGGTGCTCCGCACCGCCATCATCGTGTCCTCATCCAGCACCATCCGCACCAGCACATAGCCCGGAAACACTTTCTCCTCGGTGCTGGTGCGGCTGCCGTCCTTCTTGAGCTTCACCGCCGGGGTCTGGGGAATCTCGATCTCCAGGATGCGGTTGTCCACCCCGAGGGTCACGGCCCGCTGCTCCAGGGTGGCTTTCACTTTCTTCTCACAGCTGGAGGCCACCTGCACGGCATACCAGCGGGCCACCGGGGCGCGGCCCTCGGCCGGCGACAGATCCAGCACGGCCTCAGGGGTCACCGCGTCGGTCACCGGCTCGGTCACCGCAGTGATCTCGTCGGTGGTCAGGTCAACGTCGGACACGGGCACGGGGGAAGCAAACGGGGCAGGTGCGGTGAGGCGGGAATCAGCGGAAGACCTGGGTATTGGCCCAGCTGTAGAAGCGATCGATGGCCGCGATCGCAAAGGCCGAGAGGGTCACCATCAGGATGACGGCCACCGATTCCGAAAACAGCTGTTGGCGGCTGGGCCAGACCACCCGCCGCAACTCAGCCATGGTGTCGGCCACGAAACCAGCCTTGGCGGGCTCGGGGCTGGGTTCACCAGCCGGGGCTTCGGAACTGACGGTCGGGTCGGTCGGGGTGTCCACTGCTGGAACGGTCGGCCGGCCGCGCAGCTGAATCAGCCCACGCACCGGCAAACAGCCACCCTACCGGATGCGCCTCAACCCCCGGGCAGCAGCGGTTGGAAGGCCAGCCGCTCCTCCCCCTCCTGCAGGGTCACCCGCACGGCGGAAGCCCCGAGGAAGCGCTCCTCCAGCAGCTCGGTGGCCAGGGGGTTCTCGATGCTGCGGCGCAGCAGGCGGCGCAGGGGCCGGGCTCCGTACTCGGGCTCATAGGCCTGGCGGGCCAACCAGGACGCCACCGCCCCATCCACCTCCAGCTCGAGCCCCTGTTCCCGCAGCAGGGCCGCCAGCTCCGCCAACTGCAGGCCCACGATCCGCTCCAGCTCCGCCGGCCCCAGGGGCAGGAAGCGGATCACCTCATCAATGCGGTTGAGGAATTCGGGCCGGAACTGACTGGCCAGGGCGCGCTCCACCTGCTCCGCCAGAGCAGCGTCATCGCCGCCGCTGCGGGCGCTGTCGAGGATGGCCCGGCTGGCCAGGTTGCTGGTCATCACCACCACGGTGTGGCGGAAATCCACGGTGCGGCCCTGGGAATCGGTGAGGCGGCCGTCATCGAGCACCTGCAGGAGCACGTTGAACACATCGGGGTGGGCCTTCTCCACCTCATCCAGCAGCAGCACGGCGTAGGGACGGCGGCGCACCGCCTCGGTGAGCTGCCCCCCCTCCTCGTAACCCACGTAGCCGGGGGGCGCCCCCAGCAAACGGGCCACGGCGTTGCGCTCCATGAATTCGCTCATGTCGAGGCGCACCAGCGCCTCCTCCTCATCGAACAGGGCCGCCGCCAGGGCCTTGGCCAGCTCGGTCTTACCCACGCCGGTGGGGCCCAGGAACAGGAACGACCCCACGGGCCGCCGGGGATCCTTCATGCCGGCGCGGGCCCGGCGAATCGCCGCCGCCACCGCCGCCACGGGCTCGGGCTGCCCGATCACGCGCTCCGCCAGGCGCTGCTCCAGCTCGAGCAGTTTCTGGCGCTCACCCGCCAGCAGCCGCTGCACGGGAATGCCGGTGCCACGGGCCACCACATCGGCGATGTCCCCCTCCTCCACCTGCTCCCGCAGCAGCGAACGGCCACTGGCCTGATCCGCCAGCAGGTCCTGCTCCAACTGCTGGCGACGCTGCTGCACGCCATGCAACTGGTCGTACTGCAGGCGGGCCGCCTCCTCCAGGTCGCCATCGCGCTCCGCCTCGGCGATCTGCAATCGCAGGGTTTCATCGTCGGCCAGCAGCTGGCGCAGTTCCGCCAGTTGCTCCCGCTCCGCCTGCCAGCGGCGCTGCAGTTCCTGCAGGCCCTCGCTGGCCTGGCGGCGTTGCTCCTGCAACGCCAGCCGCTCCGCCTGGGGGGCGGTTTCCGCCGCCAACAGGGCCAGCTCCACGCGCCGCAGCTCCGCCTCAGCCTCCTCCACCCGCCGCGGCTTGGAGGTGACCTCCATGCGCAGCTGGGCGGCCGCCTCGTCGATCAGGTCGATGGCGGAATCGGGCAGGCAGCGGTCGGCGATGTAGCGATCCGCCAGCCGGGCTGCGGCCACCACGGCCCCATCGGTGATGGCCACGCCGTGGTGCAGCTCGTAGCGCTCCTTCAGGCCCCGCAGGATCAGGGTGCTCTCCGCCAGGCTCGGCTCCTTGATCACCACCTGCTGGAAACGGCGGTTGAGGGCCGGATCCTTCTCCACCGTGCGGCTGTAGTCCTCGGGGGTGGTGGCGCCGATGCAGCGCAGGTCGCCGCGGGCCAGGGCCGGCTTAAGGATGCTGCTGGCATCGCTGCTGGAGCGCTCCGGCCCCACCACGGTGTGCAGCTCATCGATGAACAGGATCACGCCACGGCCCTGGCCCTCCCCAGCCACCTCCCCGGCCGCTTCCGCCTCGCGCACCTCCTTGAGCACGCTGCGCAGGCGCTCCTCGAACTGACCGCGGAACTTGGCCCCGGCGATCAGGGCCCCCAGATCCAGGGCGATCAGCCGCTGGCCCTTGAGGGCTTCGGGCACCTCGCCGGCCACGATCCGCTGGGCCAGCAGCTCGGCGATGGCGGTCTTGCCCACGCCCGGCTCACCGATCAACACCGGGTTGTTCTTGCCCCGGCGGGAGAGCACCTGCATCAAGCGGCGGATTTCGGTGTCGCGGCCGATCACCGGGTCCAGCTCACCGGCCCGCGCGGCGGCGGTGAGATCACGGCCGAACTGGTCGAGGGCGGCCGGCTCCTGCTCCAGCCGCAGCTCCCCCTGGGGCGGCTCCAGCGCCGGCGGCCTGGTGGCAGCGGCACTGAGGGCAGCGGCACTGGGGCGCCCCTGGGGGCGGGGGGCGTCGATCCAGCTGTCCTCAACGGCCGGCCCGGGCGACGGCGGCGAGGGCGCGGCTAAGGAGGCCGGGGGGGCCGGGGGGGCCACCGGAGCCGCCTCCCGGGGGGCGCGGCGCAGCTCCCGCAGCAGCAGCTCTTCGCCGAGGCCTTGATCCGCCAGCAGGGCCCCTCCAAGGCGGGGCTCGTCCAACAGCGCCAGCAGCACGTGGGGCACATCCAACAGACGCGATCCCCAGGCCTGACGGCGCCGATCCGCCTGTTCCAGCAGCTCCTCGAGGGCCTCGCCAATGAACAGATCGCGGCCACCGCCGGCGGGCTGCTCACCACAGACATCGTCGAGGCGATCCAGCAGCCGGTTCAGATCCAGGGGCAGGGGGTCGATCCACTCTGCGAAGCGCCGGTCGTTGAACAGCGCCTGCAGCAGGTGCTCCACGTCCATCTGGCCGTGGCGCCAGCGGCGGGCCTGCTCCTGGCTGGCCAGCAGCAGATCCCAGGCGGCATCGCTGAAGCGGTCCGGGTCGCTGGTGAGGCTGCCGGGGGCAGCGGGGGCATCAGACCGCATGGGATCGGGAGCTCTGCTCGATCAGTTCCACCTTGTAGCCGTCGGGGTCTTCCACGAAGGCAATCACCGTGGTGCCGTTCTTCATCGGGCCCGGCTCGCGCACCACGCGGCCGCCCTTGGCCCGCATCTGATCACACACGGCCACGATGTCGTCCACCCCGATGGCGATGTGGCCATAACCGCTGCCGAGGTCGTAGCTGCTGGTGTCCCAGTTGTGGGTGAGCTCCAGCACGGCGGTGTCGCTCTCGTCGCCATAACCCACAAAGGCCAGGGTGAAGCGGCCACCGGGATAGTCCTTGCGGCGCAGCAGCCGCATGCCCAGCACCTCGGTATAGAAGGCGATGGAGCGCTCCAGGTCGCCGACCCGCAACATCGTGTGGAGCAAGCGCATGGCAGCAGCCGGGCGGGGCAAAGGCCGGCCGCATTCTGACCAGAGCTGCCGGTTCGGTGCCAACGGGCACAAGAAGGCTGGAGGGGGCGACCCATAGGATCGGCCTCAGCTTTATGCGATGCGCGAGCGAGCCGCTGTGATCGACACCCTCGACCTTGTGATTGACACCATCGTGGCCCGGGAGGTGCTCGATTCCCGCGGCACCCCCACGGTGGAAGCCGAGGTGATGCTCGAGGGCGGCGCCAGCGGCCGGGCCATCGTGCCCAGCGGTGCCAGCACCGGCGCCCACGAAGCCTGCGAGCTGCGCGATGGCGGCAGCCGCTACTGCGGCAAAGGGGTGCTGCAGGCGGTGAGCAACATCGAAGAGAAGATCGCTCCAGCCCTCTGCGGCCTCAGCGCCCTGGATCAGGGCACCGTCGATGCCGCCATGATCGAGCTCGATGGCAGCGACAACAAGAGCTCACTGGGCGCCAACGCGATCCTGGCGGTGAGCCTGGCCACGGCCCGTGCGGCCGCCAACGGCGTGGGCCTGCCCCTGTACCGCTACCTGGGGGGGCCGATGGCCAACCTGCTGCCGGTGCCGCTGATGAACGTGATCAACGGCGGCGCCCACGCGGCCAACAGCCTGGACTTCCAGGAATTCATGCTGGTGCCCCATGGGGCCCCCACCTTCCGCGAAGCCCTGCGCATGGGCACGGAGGTGTTCCACACCCTCAAGGGCCTGCTCAAGGACCAGGGCCTCAGCACCGCCGTGGGCGATGAGGGCGGCTTCGCCCCCGACCTGGGCA
>BJHC01000053.1 GCA_014191535.1 Cyanobium sp.
CGCCTTCGATGCCATCCCCGCCGGCATTGAGCGGGCCCTGAACCCATGAACCACCTGTTCGACACCGACGGCGCCATCTACATGGGCAGCCAGCGGGACCCCGCCGGCTGTCGCGTGGGGCTGTTCGGCGTGCCCTACGACGGCACCACCTCCTTCCGGCCCGGCACCCGCTTCGGCCCCGCCGCCATCCGCGAGGTGAGCCCGGGCCTGGAGAGCTATTGCCCGCAGCTGGACCGCGACCTCGACGAGCTGGCGGTGGCGGATCTGGGGGCCGTCGACATTCCCTTCGGCGCACCGGAACCGGTGGTGGCCGCGGTGAAACAAGCCACGCAAGCGGTGCTGGGCCTGGGGCTCAAACCGCTGATGCTCGGCGGCGAACACTCGATCAGCTCCGGCGCGGTGGCCGCCGTGGCCGCTCAGCATCCCGACCTGGTGCTGGTGCAGCTCGATGCCCATGCCGACCTGCGCCAGGAATGGCTGGGGGCGCACCACAGCCACGCCTGCGCCATGCGCCGCTGCCTGGAGGTGTTGCCCAGCCAGCAGCTGCTGCAGATCGCCATTCGCAGCGGCACCCGTGAGGAGTTCAGCGAACTGCGCCAGACCGGCCGGCTCGTCGCCATCGAGCGCATGGCCGAAGCCCTGCACCCCCTGCGCGGCCAACCCCTCTATCTCACCGTCGACCTCGATTGGTTCGATCCGGCGGTGATGGCCGGCACCGGCACCCCCGAGCCCGGCGGCTTCCTCTGGCGCGATTTCGCCGCCCTGGTGGAGGAGCTGCGCCACCACAATCTGGTGGCCGCCGATGTGGTGGAACTGGCGCCGATGCTCGACCCCACCGGGGTCAGCAGCGTGCTGGCGGCCAAGGTGGTGCGCAGCCTGCTGTTCCTGCTGGATCGTTAGCGCGCTGGCTCAGTAGGCGCAGGTGCCGCTGGCGCGCTGCTCCCGCAGCCGTTCGTGCTGCTGGCCGATCAGCTGCACCGCCAGGGTGGGGTGGTTGTGCAGCAGGTTGAGGAAACGCAGCCGCGCCAGCCGCACCAGCTCCACCGGCGTGCGGGCCACGGCATCGCAGCGGTGGGCGCCGTCCTTCCAGACCACGTCCTCGTAGCTGAACAGCTCACCGGGGCGGTAGCAGAGCTTGTCGCCGGCCGCGTTGATCACTTCCACGATGCCGCGGCGAACGCCGTAGATGGCATCGGCCGACTGACCGCGGCTGAAGATGGCCGCTCCGGTGGGGAACGAGAGCGTTTCGCTGTCCACCTGGGTGGCCATCAGCTCGATCGGCGTGGCAACCGTGGTTGTGGCCATCCGCTCGCTCCCCCAGCCGCGCGTTCACAACCAGCTTGTCACCGTGACTCCGCAGCTGCGGCCACAAGGAACACCGAGCGGCCCGCGGCCGACAACCTTCAGGTTGTCTTCAGCTTTCCAGCACGTCCGCCAGGGCCAACTGCCGGTTGCTCGACTCCATCACCAGGCTGCCGCCATCAGGGCCGAGGGGAAGCCGTGGTGGCCGGGCGGTCCAGTGGTGGCACCAGAGGTCGGAGGCCAGCTCACCATGGATCGGCAGCTTGCGCAGTTGGCACCATCCCATCTGCGCCCCGCTGGGTGGGGAGCAGTGGCGGCAGCTGCGGCAGCAGGGACGATTGCCCATGGGGGGCCCTTGGGTCGCCCAACGTAATCACGCTGTTGGGCAGCGACCAGGGGGAACCGCGAAGCTGCGGGAAGTCTTCCCGATGTGGAAGCCCATCGGTGCAACGCCCTCCATAGGATCCGGGCCGACGCCCGCCCGCCATGGACGCCACCCAGCCCCTGCAGCGCACACCCCTGTACGACGCGGTGCGCGCGGCTGGGGGACGCCTGGTGCCCTTCGCCGGCTGGGAGATGGCCGTGCAGTTTGCGGGCCTGCTGGAGGAACACCGCGCCGTGCGCCAGGGCTGCGGCCTGTTCGACATCTCCCACATGGGGGTGCTGCGGCTGCTGGGCCCGGGGGCCAAGGACGCCCTGCAGGCGCTGGTGCCCACCGACCTGTTCCGCATCGGCCCCGGCGAGGCCTGCTACACGGTGCTGCTCAACCAGGAGGGCGGCATCCGCGACGACCTGATCGTGTACGACCGCGGCTGGCAGGAGCCCCTCCACAGCCATGAGCTGCTGCTGGTGATCAATGCCGCCTGCGCCGAGGCGGATACGGCCTGGCTGCGCAGCCAGCTGGAGCCGGCCGGCATTGCCGTGAGCGACCACAAGGGCGACGGCGTGCTGCTGGCCCTGCAGGGCCCCGAAGCGGCCCGGCGACTGGAGGAGCTGAGTGGGGAGAGCCTGGCGGGTCTGCCGCGGTTCGGCCACCGCATGCTGCAGCTCAGGGGCATCGGCGAGGCCTTTGTGGGGCGCACGGGCTACACGGGCGAAGACGGCTTCGAACTGCTGCTCACCGCTGAAGCCGGTCTGGCGTTCTGGCGCCATTGCCTGGGGAGCGGCGTTCAGCCCTGCGGCCTCGGCGCCCGCGACACCCTGCGGCTGGAGGCGGCCATGCACCTCTATGGGAGTGACATGGACGCCAGCACCACCCCGCTGGAGGTGGGCCTGGGCTGGCTGGTGCACCTGGAGATGCCCAAGCCCTTCATCGGGCGCGACGTGCTGGAACGGCAGACCGAAACCGGCGCCCCACGGCGCCTGGTGGGCCTGCGGCTGCAGGGGCGGGCCATCCCGCGCCACGGCTATCCGGTGCACGCGGCGGATGCCCCAGCCGGCAGCGCGCCGATCGGGGTGGTCACCAGCGGTGGCTGGTCCCCCTGCCTGGAGGCGGGCATCGCCCTGGCCAGCGTGCCCGCGGCCCACGCCAAGCTCGGCACCACGCTGGCGGTGGAAATCCGCGGCCGCCGCGAGCCGGCTGAGGTGGTGAAGCGCCCCTTTTATCGGCGCTGAGGCGAGACCAGCCCGGCGTTGAAGCCCCGGGTGGGACAATCGCCGATTGCTTTCCTCACCTCAGCATGCGCAGCCACGGATGCGGCGACCTGCGCCCCGACGCCACCGGCCAGGCCGTGCAGCTGTGCGGCTGGGTGGACCGCAGCCGCGACCACGGCGGCGTGATCTTCATCGACCTGCGCGACCGCAGCGGCACCGTGCAGATCACCGTGGACCCGGACAACGGCGCCGCGATGTTCGCCGTGGCGGAACACCTGCGCAACGAAACCGTGATCCAGGTGGAGGGCAAGGTGCGTGAGCGGCCCGCCGACGCGATCAACGAGAAGCTGGCCACCGGCCGGGTGGAGGTGCTGGCCAGCGCCATCACCGTGCTCAATGGCGTGAGGGGCAACCTGCCCTTTCCCGTCTCCGTGCACGACGAGGAGAACACCCGCGAGGAGCTGCGGCTGCGGCACCGCTACCTCGACCTGCGCCGCGAGCGCATGAACAGCAACCTGCGCCTGCGGGCCCAGACCATCCAGGCCGCCCGCCGCTTCCTCGAGGACCAGGGCTTCATCGAAGTGGAGACCCCGGTGCTCACCCGCTCCACCCCGGAGGGGGCCCGCGATTACCTGGTGCCCTCCCGCGTGTGCGGCGGCGAATGGTTCGCCCTGCCCCAGTCGCCGCAGCTGTTCAAGCAGCTGCTGATGGTGGGGGGCATTGAGCGCTACTACCAGGTGGCCCGCTGCTTCCGCGACGAAGACCTCAGGGCCGATCGCCAGCCGGAATTCACCCAGCTGGACATGGAGATGAGCTTCATGAACCAGGAGCAGATCCTGGAGCTCAATGAAGCGCTGATCGCCTCCATCTGGAAAGCGGTGAAGGGGATCGAGCTGCCGCGGCCGTTCCCGCGGCTCACCTGGCACGAGGCCATGGAGCGCTACGGCACCGACCGCCCTGACACCCGTTACGGCATGGAGCTCACCAACGTGAGCGACCTGGTGGCCGACATGGGCTTCAAGGTGTTCAGCGGCGCCGTGGCCGCTGGCGGTTCGGTGAAGTGCATCGCCGTGCCCGGCGGCAATGAGGCCGTGAGCAACGTGCGCATCAAGCCCGGCGGCGATGTGTTCAGCGAAGCGCAGAAAGCCGGCGCCGGCGGCCTGGCCTTCATCCGTGTGCGCGAGGGCGGTGAGATCGACACCATCGGCGCCATCAAGGACAACCTCTCCGAGGAGAAGAAGGCGGAGCTGCTCGCCCGCACCGGCGCTGAGCCCGGCACCCTGATCCTGTTCGGTGCCGGCGACACCGCCACGGTGAACAAGGCCCTCGATCGGGTGCGCCAGTACCTGGCCCGCGAGCTGGGGATGGTGCAGCCCGACCGCGAGAACGACCGCTGGAACTTCCTCTGGGTGGTGGATTTCCCGATGTTCGAATTCAACGCCGACGAACACCGCTACGAGGCGCTGCACCACCCCTTCTGCGCCCCCAACAAAGACGATCTGGGCAGCGATCCGGCCGCCTGGGCCGACACCCTGCCCACCGCCCGCGCCCAGGCCTACGACCTGGTGCTGAACGGCCTGGAGCTGGGGGGCGGCTCCCTGCGCATCCACGATTCGGCCCTGCAGCGCCAGGTGCTCCAGACCATCGGCCTGCCCCTGGAGGAGGCCAACCAACAGTTCGGCTTCCTGATGGAAGCCCTCGACATGGGGGCCCCGCCCCACGGCGGCCTGGCCTTCGGCCTCGACCGCATGGTGATGCTGCTGGCGGGTGAGGAGTCGATCCGCGACACGATCGCCTTCCCGAAAACCCAGCAGGCCCGCTGCCTGATGACCGGCGCCCCCGGCGGCGTGGCCGCCAAGCAGCTGGAGGAACTGCACGTGGCCAGCACCTGGGTGGAGGAGGACGCGGACTAGGGCACCGCAGGCCCCTGCGGCAGATCCGCAGAACCCGAACACAAACCAGGTATTTCCACCTGCGTCTCACCTGAGACCCGAGCCTGGGGGTGTTCTTCGTCTGGAGTGGGCTTGCCCCGCGCTCCCGCCACCCATCCCGGTTCCGCCAAGGGCAGCCGGCGGCGCTCCAGCAGCGACCTGGTGCGCCTCTACCTGCAGGACATCGGCCGGGTGGACCTGCTCAGCCATGAGGAGGAACTCACCCTCGCCCGCCAGGTGCAACACCGGGAACGCCTGCTGCTGCAACGACGGCAGCTGGCGGAACACTGCCCACCCCTGGCGGACCTGATCCACCTGGAGGAGCAGCGACAGCGGCTGGCCTCCCAGCTGGGCCACAGCCCCACCCTGCAGCAGTGGGCCGACCAAAGCGGCCTGGAGCTGACGGCGCTGCGGGAGCGGCTGCGGCAGGGGCAGCAGCACTGGGCCCAGCAGAGCGGCCTGGAGGCCGGGGCCCTCAAGCAGGCGCTGCACCAGGGGCGGCGGGCCCGGGATCGCATGATCCAGGCCAACCTGCGGCTGGTGGTGGCCGTGGCCAAGAAGTACCAGCAGCGGGGCATGGAGCTGCTCGACCTGGTGCAGGAGGGCACCCTGGGGCTGGAGCGGGCCGTGGAGAAATACGACCCCACCCGGGGCTTCCGGTTCAGCACCTACGCCTACTGGTGGATCCGCCAGGGGATCACCCGGGCCATCGCCACCCAGAGCCGCACGATCCGGCTGCCGGTGCATGTCACCGAGAAGCTCAACCGCATCAAGAAGGCCCAGCGCCAGATCGCCACGGAGCACGGGCGGCTGGCCTCGGTGGCCGACCTGGCCCAGCGGCTGGGGCTGAGCGAGGAGGTGGTGCGGCTCACCCTGATGCGGGTGCCGCGGGCCGTCTCCCTGGACACGCGGGTGGGCCGCGAGCAGGACACCGAGCTGAGCGAACTGCTGGAGGACAGCCACGCCACCCCGGAGCAGGAGCTGACCCGCGAGCAGCTGCACGCCGATCTGGAGGCCCTGCTGGAGGAGCTCACCAGCCGCGAGGCCGCAGTGATCCGGCTGCGCTACGGCCTCGAGGACGACCAGCCCCAGACCCTCTCGGAGATCGGCGCCGGCCTGCAGCTGTCGCGGGAGCGGGTGCGCCAGATCGAATGCCGCGCCCTGCTCAAGCTGCGCCAGCCCCAGCGCCGCTGCCGCGTGCACGATTACCTGCCCAGCCTGGACAGCGATCTGGGCGACTCCTGAAGGCCCCCTGGAGGGGCCCGGTAGATTGAAGGGTCGCTGCTGATGCCATGGCCAAATTCGTCTTTGTGACCGGTGGCGTGGTGTCCAGCATTGGCAAGGGCATCGTGGCCGCCAGCCTCGGACGATTGCTGAAGAGCCGTGGCTACAGCGTTTCGATCCTCAAGCTCGACCCGTATCTGAACGTGGATCCGGGCACCATGAGCCCGTTCCAGCACGGGGAGGTGTTCGTCACCGAGGACGGCGCCGAGACCGACCTCGACCTGGGCCACTACGAGCGCTTCACCGACACCGCCATGTCGCGCCTCAACAGCGTGACCACCGGTTCGATCTACCAATCGGTGATCAACAAGGAGCGCCGCGGCGATTACAACGGCGGCACCGTGCAGGTGATCCCCCACATCACCGGTGAGATCCGCGAACGCATCCACCGGGTGGCGGCCAACAGCGGCGCCGATGTGGTGATCACCGAGATCGGCGGCACCGTGGGCGACATCGAATCGCTGCCGTTCCTGGAGGCGATCCGGGAATTCCGCGGCGACGTGGGCCGCAACGACACGGCCTATGTGCACGTGACGCTGCTGCCCTTCATCGGCACCTCCGGCGAGCTCAAGACCAAGCCCACCCAGCACTCGGTGAAGGAGCTGCGCTCGATCGGCATCCAGCCCGATGTGCTGGTGTGCCGCAGCGACCGCAGCATCAGCGAAGACCTCAAGGCCAAGATCGGGGGCTTCTGCGGCGTGCCCAAGCGGGCCGTGATCCAGGCCCTCGACGCCGACAGCATCTACGCCGTGCCGATCACCCTCGAGCAGGAGGGGCTGTGCCGGGAGGTGCTCGACCTGCTGGGCCTGGCGGACCACGAGAGCGACATGGCCCTCTGGGCCGCGATGGTGGCCAAGCTGCGCAACCCCGGCCCGGCGGTGAAGGTGGCGCTGGTGGGCAAATACGTGCAGCTCAACGACGCCTACCTGTCGGTGGTGGAGGCCCTGCGCCATGCCTGCATCGACCGCGATGCCGCCCTCGACCTCCACTGGATCTGCGCCGAGCAGATCGAGGAGCAGGGGGCCGACACCCTGCTGCGGGGCATGGATGCGGTGGTGGTGCCCGGGGGCTTCGGCAACCGGGGCGTGGATGGCAAGGTGGCGGCGATCCGCTGGGCCCGCGAACAGCGGGTGCCGTTCCTGGGGCTCTGCCTCGGCATGCAATGCGCCGTGATCGAGTGGGCCCGCAACCAGGCGGGTCTGGTGGGTGCCACCAGCGCCGAACTCGACCCCGACAGCCCCCACCCGGTGATCCACCTGCTGCCCGAGCAGCAGGACGTGGTGGACCTGGGGGGCACCATGCGCCTGGGGGTCTACCCCTGCCGCCTGGCGCCAGGCACCCTGGGCCAGCGGCTCTACGGCGATGAGGTGGTCTACGAGCGCCACCGCCATCGCTATGAGTTCAACAACGCCTACCGCAACCTGTTCCTGGAGTCGGGTTACGAGATCAGCGGCACCTCCCCCGATGGCCGGTTGGTGGAACTGATCGAGCTCAAGGACCACCCCTTCTTCACCGCCTGCCAGTACCACCCCGAATTCCTCTCCCGGCCGGGCCGCCCCCATCCGCTGTTCCGCGGCCTGATCGAAGCGGCCCAGCGGCGCCTCCCCTCCAGCCCCAGCGAGGCCATCAACAGCCAGCAGGCGGGCAGCTTCAGCGGCGGGCCACGGCCCCTCTCCTCCCCCTCGGCATGAACGCGGCGGCGGCGGTCGAGGCCCTGACGCTGCCGGTGGTGGAAACCTTCCACTCCCTGCAAGGGGAGGGGCTCCATGCGGGCCGCAGTGCGCTGTTCATCCGCCTGGGGGGCTGCAGCGTGGGCTGCAGCTGGTGCGACACCAAACACTCCTGGCCGGTGGCGGCCCACCCCCGGCGCCCCCTGGAGAGCCTCACGGCGGAGGTGAGCCAGGCGGCCACGGCGGGGGCCGCCTTCGTGGTGCTCACCGGCGGCGAACCGCTGGAACACCCGCTCGATCCCCTGTGCACTGCCCTGGCGGCGGCCGGGCTGCCC
>BJHC01000054.1 GCA_014191535.1 Cyanobium sp.
GCGGACCATCCCGCAGCGACTGCAGGGGGTGGCAGCGGCGGTGGAGCTCGGCGGTAGCAGCCTGCGACTCACAGGGGGAGAACCGCTGCTCCATCCAAACCTTGTAGCCCTGGTGGAGGCGGTTCAGCCCCTGCGGCAGCGGGGCCTGCGGGAGGTCGCCCTCACCAGCAACGGCACCCTGCTCACCGCCGCCCGAGCCAAAGCGCTGCGCGAAGCCGGCCTCGATCGGATCACCCTCAGCCTCGACGGCGCCGATGGCCCCAGCGTGGCCCGCATGGCCGGCCTGGCCAATGCCGCCGCCGGCGAGCGGGCCCTGGCGACGGTGCTGGCGGCCATCGACCACGCCCGCGAAGCCGGCTTTGATCCAGCCGCGGGCCAGCTGAAACTCAATGCCGTCATCCAACGGGGCCTCAACGACGATCAACTCCTGCCGCTGGCGGAGCTGACCCGTGAACGGGGGCTCGAGCTGCGGCTGATCGAATACATGGATGTGGGCAACCGCAATGGCTGGAGGCCGGAGGCGGTGGTGCCCGCGGCGGAGATGCTGCAGCGCATGGCTCATCGCTGGCCCCTGGAGCCCATGGGCCGGCCCACCGGCGGCACAGCCCGCCGATGGCGTTACGGGGATCGAGGCGGCGTGCTGGCGGTGGTGGCCTCCGTGAGCGAGCCGTTCTGCGGGGATTGCAACCGCCTGCGGGTCACCGCCGATGGCATCGCCTACACCTGCCTGTTCGCCCATCCGGGCAGCGGCGTCGACCTCAAACCCTGGCTGGCTGCAGCCGACACCCACACTCAACTGACCCAGGGCCTCGCCGCGCTCTGGCAACGGCGGAACGACCGCTACAGCGAGGAAAGAAGCCAAGCCCAGCTGGAGCGTGAGCGCACCACCCATGCGGAGATGGCCTACCTGGGGGGCTGAGGACGCGAACCCAGCCTCAGCGCAAGGGAGGCAGCCCCAGCAACTTGCCTCCAGCCAATAACAACACCACCGCCAAGGCTCGGCGAATCCAAGCCACGGGCCAATGGCGACTCCCCAGCCGCGATCCCAGGGCCCCAGCCACCAACACGGCTGGGGCGATCCACAGCAGCAACGGCTCGGCCAACAGCGGATCAAGGGCCCTGGGCCGTGCCCACAGCAGACCGGCCAGCCCAGCCAAGGAATTCAGCAGGATGAACAGAACCGACACCGCCGCCGCCTGGCGGGTGGTGCACCACCGCGCCATCAGCAACCAAGGCGTGAGGAACACACCACCGCCGGTGCCGGTCAACCCGGCCAGCAGACCCAAACCACCGCCCACACTCAGCAACGCCGGCACCGAAGCGGGGCGCAGGGTGGGGGGATCGTGGGGGGTCTGGCCCAATCGCCAGGCGGATCCCCACAGCACCAGCCCCACCAACCATTCAAACCAGGGTCCGGGAATCTGGAGCCAACCCCCGACAAAGGCCAAAGGCACCGCCAGGGCATACACGGCCACAAACCGGCGCGCGGGAAAGTGGCCAGCCCGCAGAAAATTCCAACAGCCCAGGCTGGCCACCAATGCATTCAGAGCCAGCGCCGCCGGCTTGATCAGGGCCGGCGACCAGCCCGCCAACGCCAACACCGCGATGTAGCCCGAAGCGCCGGCATGGCCCACCGAGGCATACAAAAAGGCCACACAGGCCATGGCCAACGGCAACGACGCCATCACAACCAATGGTGTGGGTAGGTGGCCGCCCCCGGCACCCAACGGCTAAAGCCCCAGGCCAGCAGCACGAGCAGCACCGAGCCGCTCAGCACCGGAAACACCAAAAACCCCCAAGGAACCCCCAGATACACCACCAAAAACGCCAACCCGCCAGCCGGTGGATGCAGGCAGCGCAGCTGTTGGCCCAGAAGAATGGTGATGGCAACAGCCAGGGCCAATGACACAGGCCCCTGGCCGATCCAGGCCAGCAGGGCCATGCCGACCAAAGCCCCCAGACCATTGCCGAGCACGAGATTGCGGGGCTGGGCCAGGGGGCTGGCGGGGTAACCAAACAGCAAGACGCAGGAGGCCCCCAGGGGCGCCACGATCAACGGGTGTTGGCTCCAGAGGCTGAGCAGGGCCAACAGCACCACGGCACACAAGGCGCCGACGCTGGTCACAGCAACCTGAGACCGTGCAAAACGCGGCTGATAGCGGCGGCCCCGACGCCGTTCACGCCGAGCCATCACATGCAGGCGCCGCACCGGGCTCATTCCGCCGGCTCCGTGAGCCGCGGCAGCAGCTGCACCAGGTTGCACGGGCGGGTGGTGTCGTTGAGCTGAGCTGAGATCAGGCGATCCCAGGCGGTTTCCACCGCATCCAGGGAGCCCGGCAACACAAAGATCACCGTGCCGTTGGCCACCCCCGCCAGGCAGCGGCTCTGCAGGCTGCTGGTGCCAATGGTTTCAAAGGAGAGCACCCGGAACAGCTCCCCGAAACCTTCAATCGTTTTATCCAGCAGGGGTGCCACCGCTTCCGGCGTGCCATCCCGACCCGTGAGCCCCGTACCGCCGCTGCTGATCACCACCTGCACGGCGGGATCGGCGATCCAGCGGCTGAGCTCGGCCCGGATTCGATAACGGTTGTCGGGCACCAGGCCGCGCTCCGCCAGCCGATGCCCTGCAGCCTCCAACCGCTGCTGCAGGGCATCGCCCGAGCGATCGTCCGCCAGAGAGCGGGTGTCGGACACGGTGAGCAGGGCGATGCTGAGGGCCAAGGCGGGCGCCTCCAGGGCAACGGCGTGCAGGCATGCTCTCAAAACAGCTGCCGTCGTGCTGGTTAGCGTTGTTGCCATGACAGGGGCTGATTCCGCCACAATCCGCGTGCGGCTGTTCGCCGGACTGCGGGAAGCGGCAGGTTGGAGTGAGCAGGAGTGGCCGATCGATCGGGCCCCTAGCCCCGAAGCTGTCTGGCACCAACTGCAACTCGCCGGGAATCTGCAGACCGTGCGCGTCGCCGTCAACCACGCCTTCGCGGCGGCGAATCACCCCCTGCAGCCCGGGGACGAACTGGCGTTTCTGCCACCGATCAGCGGCGGCTGATGCAGCACCCCCCGCGCCTCCAGATCGAACTGCTGGCGAAGCCGTTCGAGCCCCTGCGGCGGTTGGAGCAGTGGCAGCAGCAATGCCGCCACGAGGATCCAACAGCCTCAGCGGCGGAAGCCCTCTTCATCGGGCGCGTGCGCGACCAGGCCAGCGATGGCCATCCCCTCAGCGCCCTGGAATTGGAGCACTATCCAGGCATGACCGAGCGGCAACTGGAGCGGCTCGGCAGCGCCTGCGGCCAACGCCACGGCGTTCACCATGGCCTGGTGCTGCATCGCATCGGTCGGGTGCTGCCCGGGGAAGCGATTGTGCTGGTGGCCATCGCCGCCGATCGCCGCGGCCCTGCGCAGCGCTGCTGCCAAGAACTGCTGGAGGCCCTCAAACATGAGGCTCCGTTCTGGAAACGGGAATGGCGAGCCGACGGCAGTGCCCAATGGATCACCGGCAACACCCCCTGGTAACCGGCACAGACCCAGTTCAGAACACAGGCAACCGCAGCAACTGGGCCCACAGCTCCACACCCGCCTCCAGGTCGCCCTGGTCCGCCGGGATCTCCAACAGCAGATCAGCCCCCTGTAGCGATCCGATCCGGGATGAGGCTTGCGTGCCCTCCACCCGGGCCCCCAACGCCCCCTCCGGTCCCACCACCAACCGGGCGCGGGCCAGTTCAGGGCGCCCGGAGCCTCGGCGCAGTGGGGTTTCGAGACGCACCTTGAGCCGCGGTAGCGCTTGGATCTCGGCACCCTCCAGCCGTTGCAACGCCGGCCACAGCAACTGCAGCGCCGTGATGGCGGCGGCCACCGGATTGCCAGGCAGCCCAAAGAACGGCGTGCCCGCCACCTGCCCCCAGGCGAAGGGTCGCCCCGGCTTGAGGAACAGCTTCCAGAACCGCACCTCCCCCAGCTCCGCCACCAGGGGGCGAATCCAATCGCTGTCACCGGCGGACACGCCGCCAGTGCTCACCACCACATCGCAGGTCTCGGCCAACGCGCGCAGGGCCCCGCGCAACGGCTCCGGTTGGTCGGCCACCACCCGCTGATCGGCAACCCCGTAGCCCAGTTGGCTCAGCAAGGCCGTCAGCAACGTGGCATTGCTCTCCCAGATCTGCCCGGGTCCGCGGGGCTGCCCGGGCGGCAGCAGTTCATCGCCACTGATCAACAGCCCCAGCCGCGGCCGTCGCGTCAACGCAAGCATCTGCACCCCGCAACCCGCGAGGCGGCCCAGATCCGCCACCCCCAGGCGCTGGCCAGCGGCCACCAACTCCTGACCGGGCTCCGCTTCCTCCGTGGGCTGACGAATCCAGGGGTTAGCCCCACAGGGCTGCACCAGCTCCAGCCCTGTTCCATCCACAGCCACCAGCTCCTGGGGCAGCACCCGCCCGCTGCCCTCGGGCACCACGGCACCGGTGAGGATGCGCACCGCCTCCCCCGGAGCCAGCGCTGCGCCGTAGGGAGCACCGGCCGCTGAGCAGCCCACCAGCCGCCAGGACTCACCCAGCTGGGGCTGGGCATCGCCGGCAATGGCGTAGCCATCCATGATCGAGGCGCGAAAGCCCGGCACCGCCGCCGGAGCCGACACCGCCGCCGCGGTGGTGCGGCCCAGGGCTTCGCGCAGCGGCAACGTCTCCGTGAGCCCCAGGGGCAACAGGGCTTCCAAGATCTGGGTCCGGGCCTGCTCCAGCGGCAGCCCTTCACGGCC
Source organism: Cyanobium sp. (assembly GCA_014191535.1). Taxonomy (GTDB): domain Bacteria; phylum Cyanobacteriota; class Cyanobacteriia; order PCC-6307; family Cyanobiaceae; genus Vulcanococcus. The sequence continues at coordinate 4,748 of BJHC01000054.1, forward strand.
GTAGGGCTCCCCCATCAGCCCGCAGCCGCCCGCTGCCAATCACCATGGCGCCCGCCGCTCTTGCTCAGCAGACGCACCGCCTCGATCGTCATGGCGGGATCGGCCGACTTGAGCATGTCGTACAGCGTGAGCAACCCCACCTGCACGGCGGTGAGCGCCTCCATTTCCACCCCTGTGCTGCCGGTGGTGCGGGCGCTGGCCTCCAACCGCAGCCCCGCACCATCGGCGGCGGGGCTGATGTCCACCTCCAGGCCGCTGAGGGGAATCGGATGGCACAGGGGAATCAATTCCGAGGTGCGCTTGGCCCCTTGAATGGCCGCCACCCGAGCCACCGCCAGCACATCGCCCTTGGGGGCCTTCCCCTCCAAGACCAGGGCCAGCACCTCCGGGGCCATGCGGATCGTGCCCTCGGCCCGGGCCTCACGGCGGGTGACGGGACGGTCCCCCACCTCCACCATGTGCACCTCACCGCGGCCATTGAGATGGGTCAGCGATGGGGTGTCCGGGGCCATGGCGGGCGCAGGGCAGGTGTCCCCATCCTGACCACCCCCCGTGGGATCGTGACGGAATCAACGGGCTGTGCGCCGTGCGCCTTTCGCGCCCCTCCACCTCCCTCTGCGCCTTCGTCACCCTGCTGAACGACCGGCTGGGGGAGAGCATCGTGTTTCCGTTGCTGCCCTACCTGCTGGCCAGCTTCACCAGCAACGGCCGCACCCTCGGGCTGCTGGCGGGCAGCTACGCCATTGCCCAGTTCGCGTTCACACCGCTGATCGGAGCCCTGAGCGATCGCTACGGGCGGCGGCCGGTGATTGCGGCCTGCGTGGCGGGATCGGTGCTGGGGCTCGGGCTGTTCGCCATCACGGTAAGCATCAACTGGCAGGCCCTGCCCTGGGCCGCCGGCGGAGCCATTCCCCTGGCCCTGCTGTTCGTGGCACGGCTGATCGATGGGGTGAGCGGTGGCACCGCCGCCACCGCCGGCGCGGTGCTGGCGGACATCTCCAGCCCGGAAAACCGGGCCAAAGCCTTCGGCCTGATCGGCGTGGCCTTTGGGCTGGGGTTCATCCTCGGCCCCGCCTTCGGAGGGCTGCTGGCCGGCATCAACGTGACCCTGCCGGTGTGGGCCGCCACCGGCTTTGCCCTGCTCAACCTGGTGCTGGTGCTGGGGCTGTTGCCGGAAACCCACCCCCCCGAAGCGCGGCGGGCCCTGCCCCGCAAGCGGGATCTCAACCCCCTCAGCGCCCTGCAACGCGTCTTCAGCAACCCGCAGGTGCGCCGCCTCTGCGCCGCCTTCTTCCTGTTTTTCCTGGCCTTCAACGGCTTCACCGCCGTGCTGGTGCTCTATTTCAAGCAGGCCTTCAACTGGGGGCCCGGCCTGGCCACCACGGCCTTCCTGGTGGTGGGGGTGGTGGCCACGGTGGTGCAGGGGGGGCTGATCGGGCCGCTGGTGCAGCGCTTCGGCGAATGGCGCCTCACCCTGGCGGGCCTCGGCTTCGTGATCGTCGGCTGCCTGCTGATCCCCCTGGCCACCGCCGACAACGCCCCACGGGTGGTGTTCAGCGCCGTGGCGATCCTGGCCCTGGGCACCGGCCTGGTGACCCCCTGCCTGCGGGCGCTGGTGTCACGCCGCCTCGACACCGACGGCCAGGGGGCCGCCCTGGGCAGCCTGCAGGGATTGCAGAGCCTCGGCAGCTTCATCGGACCTCCCCTGGCGGGCCTCGCCTACGACCTGCTGGGGCAGCGCAGCCCCTTCTGGCTGGGGATCGTGGTGCTGGGGGGCGTGGCGGTGTTGGTGGCCGGCGGCCTCAACTCCGGCAACCAGAACACCGAATCCAGGGCGATCTGATTGCTACGTTGCCAACACTGGGTTGGCGATACATGGCGGAACCGGTTGTTGCTCCGGAGCTCTACATCAACCGGGAGCTGAGCTGGGTCGCCTTCAACCAACGGGTGCTGGCGCAGGCCCTCAGTGAGCACACACCGCTGCTGGAGCAGGCCAAATTCAGCGCCATCTTCAGCAACAACCTCGACGAATTTTTCATGGTGCGGGTGGCTTCGCTGAAGTCACAGGTGGAAGCGGGCGTTCAGACCCTCAGCGACGACGGCCTCACCCCCACCCAACAGCTGGCCCGGGTGCGTGAAGCCCTGCATCCGCTGCTGGAGCAGCAGCAGGCCCACTACCGGCTCTACCTCAAGCACCAACTGGCGGAGGTGGGCGTTGAACTGATCGACTACGCCCGCCTCAACAAACGGCAGAAGCAGTGGGTGAACACCTACTTCCAGAACGCCATCTTCCCGGTGCTCACACCGCTGGCGGTGGACCCGGCCCACCCCTTCCCGTTCATCAGCAACCTCAGCCTCAACATCGCCGCCCTGATCCGCGACCCCGACAGCGGCCAGCAGCAGTTCGCCCGCGTGAAGGTGCCGCAGAAAAATCTGCCGCGCTTCGTGGAGCTGCCCGGGGACCTCAGCGACCACGACCCCAAGCCGGTGTACACCGCCGTGCCCCTGGAGCAGGTGGTGGCCTTCAACCTGCAGCTGCTGTTCCCCGGCATGGAGGTGGAGGGCCACTACTTCTTCCGCGTCACCCGCGACGCCGACCTGGAACTGCGCGACCTGGAGGCCGACGACCTGATGGAGGCCCTGCAGCAGGGCCTGCGCAAACGCCGCATGGGTGGGGAGGTGGTGCGGCTGGAGGTGGCCAATGAGATGCCCGATGCGGTGGTGGATCTGCTGCTGGAGGGCACCGGCGTGGAGGCGGAAGACCTCTACCGAATCCAGGGCCCCCTTGGCCTCGATGACCTGATGAGCCTGATGGCGGTGCCCCTGCCCAAGCTCAAGGACAAGCCCCACCGCGGCCGCACCGCCGCCGCCCTGGCCCGGGCGCAGAAGAGCCTGCTGGAGGACGGCTCCATCAAGGCCGAGGAATTCGAAAGCATCTTCTCGGTGCTGCGCCGCGGTGATGTGCTGCTGCACCACCCCTTCGATCTGTTCTCCACCTCCGTGGAGGAGTTCATCAGCCAGGCCGCCGATGACCCCTCGGTGCTCGCCATCAAGATGACGCTCTACCGGGTGTCGAAGGATTCACCGATCATCGCCGCCCTGATCCGCGCCGCCGAAAACGGCAAGCAGGTGATGGCCCTGGTGGAGCTCAAGGCCCGCTTCGATGAAGACAACAACATCCAGTGGGCCCGCCAGCTGGAGCGCTCCGGCGTGCATGTGGTTTA
>BJHC01000055.1 GCA_014191535.1 Cyanobium sp.
TCGATGCCATCGGCAAGAGCCGTGCCGGCTCGATGGGGGTTGTCGGGGGCAACGACGAACGGGAGCAGACCCTCAACCAGCTGCTCACCGAAATGGATGGCTTCGCCTCCAAGGACAAGCCGGTGATCGTGCTCGCGGCCACCAACCAGCCCGAGACCCTCGATGCGGCGCTGCTGCGCCCAGGTCGCTTTGACCGCCAGGTGCTGGTCGACCGCCCCGACCTTTCGGGTCGTCGCACCATCCTGGACATCTATGCCAAGAAGGTGAAACTCTCCGACGGCGTGGATCTCGACAAGATCGCGCAGGCCACCAGTGGCTTCGCCGGCGCCGACCTGGCCAACCTGGTGAACGAAGCCGCACTCCTGGCCGCCCGCGCCAAGCGCACGTCGGTGGAGCAAGGCGACCTCAACGAAGCCATTGAACGGGTGGTCGCCGGCCTCGAGAAGAAGAGCCGCGTGCTGCAGCCCGATGAGAAGAAGGTGGTGGCCTACCACGAAGTGGGGCACGCCATCGTGGGGCACCTGATGCCCGGCGGCAGCAAGGTGGCCAAGATCTCGATCGTGCCCCGCGGCATGGCGGCCCTGGGCTACACCCTGCAACTGCCCACCGAGGAGCGCTTCCTCAACTCGAAGGAAGATCTGGAGGGGCAGATCGCCACCCTGCTGGGGGGCCGCAGCGCTGAAGAACTGGTGTTCGGCGAGGTGACCACCGGCGCCGCCAACGACCTGCAGCGCGCCACCGACATCGCTGAGCAGATGGTGGGCACCTATGGCATGAGCGATGTGCTCGGCCCGCTGGCCTACGACAAGCAGGGGGGTAGCCGCTTCCTGGGGGGAACCAACAACCCGCGCCGGGTGGTCAGCGATGCCACGGCCCAGGCCATCGACAAAGAGGTGCGCGGTCTGGTGGATCGCGCCCATGAACGGGCCCTCTCGATCCTGCGCCACAACCGGGAGCTGATGGAGTCGATCTCCCAGCAGATCCTGGAGAAGGAGGTGATCGAAGGCGATGACCTCAAGAACCTGCTGGCCAGCAGCGTGCTGCCCGAGCCCGCCCAGGCCTAGGGCTTGACGGCGGGGCCCCCGATCCCGGATAAGGGTTCTTTGAGATGGGCCGATGGCTGCCAGCCGCAGCGCCCCCGCCCTGGCTGCACTCCAGGGCCGGGACTTTCTCTCCTCCGCCGACCTGAGCGCCGAACAGACGCGGGCCCTGCTGGAGCTGGCCGCCGATCTCAAGGCCGGCCGCTGCCGCATTGACCTGGGGGGCCGCAGCCTGGGGCTGATCTTCTCGAAGGCCTCCACCCGCACGCGGGTGAGCTTCACCGTGGCCATGGCCCGGCTGGGGGGGCAGACCATCGACCTCAACCCCCAGGTGAGCCAGGTGGGTCGCGGCGAGCCGGTGGCTGACACCGCCCGCGTGCTGAGCCGCTACGTGGATGCCCTGGCCATCCGCACCTTTGCCCAGACGGAACTGGAGGAGTACGCCCACTGGGCCTCGATCCCGGTGATCAATGCCCTCACCGACCTGGAACACCCCTGCCAGGCCTTAGCCGATTACCTCACCCTGCAGGAGAGCTTCGGCGCGATCGAAGGCCTCACCCTGGCCTACGTGGGTGATGGCAACAACGTGGCCCACTCGCTGATGCTGTGCGGCGCCCTGCTGGGGGTGAACGTGCGGATCGGGTGCCCCCAGGGGTACGCCCCCAGCGAGGCGGTGCTGGCCCAGGCCAACCGGCTGGCGGCCGGCCGCTGCCGGGTGGAGGTGGTGCACGAACCGGTGGCGGCCGTGCGCGGCGCCCATGCCCTCTACACCGATGTGTGGGCCTCCATGGGGCAGGAGGAGGAGAAGGCGGCCCGGGAGGCGGCCTTCACCGGCTGGTGCCTCAACGAAGAGCTTTTGGCGGAGGCCGATGGCCGGGCGATCGTGCTGCACTGCCTGCCGGCCTACCGGGGCTTGGAGATCAGCGCCGGCGCCATGGAGGGCGGCAGCAGCCGCATCTTTGATCAGGCCGAAAACCGATTGCACGCCCAACAGGCCCTGCTGGCGGCCCTGCTGGGCGGTTGCCAGCCGTAGCGCAAAGCGGTACAAATGTATTGACGCTCCCCTTACGCCGCCGGTGCCCGCTGGAACGCCCGAATCCCTGACCTCCGCCCAACAGGAGCTGTACGACTGGCTGGCGGACTACATCGGCCAGCACCGCCACAGCCCCTCGATTCGCCAGATGATGGAGGCCATGGGGCTGCGCTCACCGGCGCCGATCCAGAGCCGCCTGCGGCATCTCCAGCAGAAGGGCTGGATCACCTGGCAGGAAGGCCAGGCCCGCACCCTGCAGCTGCTGGGGGGCCTCAACGCCGGCATCCCCGTGCTGGGGGCCGTGGCGGCCGGCGGCCTGGTGGAAACCTTCGACGACGTGAGCGAGCGACTGGACCTGGCACCCGTGCTGGAGACCCGCGGCCTGTTCGCGCTCACGGTGAATGGTGATTCGATGGTGGATGCCCACATCGCCGACGGCGACGTGGTGCTGATGGAGCCGGTGCACGAACCCAGCCGCCTGCGGGAGGGCACGATCGTGAGCGCCCTGGTGCCCGGCAGCGGCACCACGCTCAAGCACTTCCACCGTGATGGCCGCCAGGTGCGGCTGGAGGCCGCCAACCCCGCCTACGCGCCGATCGTGCTTGACGCCGACCAGGTGGCCATCCAGGGGAAGTTGCTGGCGGTGTGGCGCCAGGTGTGAGCACCGCTGCGGTGTAAGCTCTTTCGGTCGAAACGACGCGGCCGCCAGGCCAAACCGGAAGACCAGCTTCCGGCCAGTCGTTCGCACCCAACGGGGCCATAGCTCAGCTGGTAGAGCACCTGCATGGCATGCAGGGGGTCAGGAGTTCGAGTCTCCTTGGCTCCATTCATCACCCCAGCGCCCGGCCTCCGCGCCGGGCTTTTTGTTGGCAGCCTCTGGCTGCACCACGCCCGCAGGCGACCGCGACGTGCTGCAGCCAACACGGGCAAGGTCGCGGTCGCAACGCTGGGTTGGTACACCGTGTACACCCAAGCATGGGTATCCGTTGCTACGGTTTTGCCACGTTCATCCCCTCGCGGGACGCAGGACTAGGCAGCAGGGAACGGGGCTGCCGGTACCAGGCCCATGCCATGAACACCCTCGCCCTCATCCGCGCGCAGATCCTGAAGGCCCAGCGCCTCCATCAGGCTCAACTCGCCAGCGTGAGCAAGAGCTGGGCTCCGATCTTCTGATCGGAATCCCACCGCACCAGGCGCCCCACCGGGGCGCTTTTTTCATGGCCTGCAGCTGAGCAGCAGCAACCGTTGCACCAGGGCGGGATCGCTCTGAAGGGCATAGGCCTCGATCTCCCGCTGGCGGCTCTCCTGGGGAAGCAGGGCCGTGGAGGCCACCACATGCTGCAGGTTGTTTTGCTGCTGCAGGTAGCGCAGGAAGAAGCCGTTGATCTGATCGTGGCTGAGGCTGCCGTTACGCCGGAATCCCTCCGCCAGGGTGGAGGAGGTGGGTGTCTCCAGGCCGTCGAGGCAGTCCTGCACCACATGCACCAGCTCGTGATGCAGCACGCGCGTGCGCTCCGCAGAACGCCGACTGAGCCCCTGGTTCAGGCACAGCCAATTGGCGCCCATGTTGTAGACGGCCAGCTGCCCCGGAGCCCCGCATTGGGCGCGCAGCTCCACCTGCACCCCGAGGCCGCGCAGGCGCTCCAGCAGCTCCGCCTCCGGCATGGGCTGCTGCGCCGGCGCCGCCCGCAGACCAGTCGGCATCAACAGAGCCGCCAGGGCTACCGCCAGGCCTGCGCCCGAGCGGCCTCCAAGCCAGCCAACCGAGCGCCGGCTGCCCAAGGGCATTCGAAAGAAAGTCTCAAGATTGTCGCACCCTGGACTCACGCCAAAGGGCTGCGGCGCCGGCCCCCAGGAGCAGCAGCAGGGGCAACTCGCCCCAGCGGGCATAGGCCGTGAGCCCCTGGCGCACCTGCAGCCGCGCCAGCAAGCGACCGGGCACAAACGGGGGTAACTGCTGGCGCACCACACCGGCGGCATCCACCACCAGGCTGGGTCCGGTGTTGGCGGCACTGACCAACCAGCGATTGGATTCCAGGGCCCGCAGCTGGGCCAACGCCGTGAACTGCCGCTGCAGCAGCAGGGGATAGGGGTCGAGGTTGGCGCTGGCCAGCAGCCAACCCGCCCCCCCACGGCTGGCGGCCGCCACCGCGGTGCCATCCGCCAGCTCGTAACAGATCACCGCACCAATGGCCCCCTCCGGCCGGGGCAGCAGCCGCGAAGGGGCACCGGGGCTGATGCCGCCCACCGCCGAGAGGCCGGCCCAGGCGAACAGCTCTCCCCCGGGAATCCATTCACCCAGGGGCACGAGCCGATGCTTGTCGAGGGCTTGCGACGCCTCCTGGGCGCCAGGGGGGAACAGCAGCAGGGCGCTCCGCAGCCGCTCCCCCACCAGGCGGAAGCCGCCACTGAGCACCTGCACCCCGGCGGCGCGCGGCAGGTCCTGCCCCAGGGGCAGGGCCCCTTCCGGCAGCACAAGCGCCTGCACCTGCAGCGCCTCCGCCTGCGCCAGGGCCCCATCCAGCCGACGCAGCAACGCCTGCTGCTGATCCCAATCGAATTTGCGGCGCGTGGGGATGGCGGGCTGCAGCACAAGCACGGTCGCGGGAGCGGCGGCGGACTCCGGACGCTGCGCCAGCTGCAGGCGCCACCAGCCCAAGCCCTGAAGGGCCACCACCGCCGCCAGCCAGAGCAGCGCGGTCCGCCAGGCCAGGCGACTGCGTTTGCGCACCAGCAACCACAGGCGCCAGAGGCCCCAGCCGAGCATCAGCTGCACAACGGCCAGGCCGCCGGCGCCCACCCAGGCCCCCCAGGCCGCCAGGGGCCGATCCCCCGGCAGGGCCACCGACCCCAGACCGATCCAGAACAACGGGCCCCGGGCCAGCAGCACCTCCGCCAGACCCCAGAGCGCCGCTGCGAACAGGGCCGTGCTCCAGCGGTCAGCCCCCAGACGCTGCACCAGCAGCCGCCAGCCCCCCACCAGAGCCGCCGCCAACAGGCCACAGCCAGCCCAGAGCAGCAGGCACAACGGCAGGCTCAAGGGCAGGGGCACCCCCACCCAGTCGAGGGGATGCAGCCACAGCAACCAGCGGTGGCTCACCAGCACCGCCATGGCCCCCCAGAGGCCAGCGGCGGCGGGGCCGAGCCCCCACAACGGCACCAGGGCGATCCACAACAGGGGCGGGCAGCCCAGGGGCGGCAGGGCCGCACCGGCCAGCGCGCCCCCCGCCAGGGCCGCACTCCACCACCACAACGGCCGGTTGCACACCATGGCCACAAACCCTAGGAAGCGCCATGGTTTGACCATGGACTCCACCCATCCCCTGCAACAACTGCTGCTGCGCGGCCTCAGCACCACCTCCCTGGTGGCCGATCGCCTACGCCAGGTGACCCAGGCCTGGGTCAGCAGCGGCCGGCTCGACCCCAGCCAGGCCAGTGCCCTGGTGGCGGAGGTGCTGGGCAGCCTGCGGGGCGACAACCCGGAGCTGGAAAAACAGGCGGAGCGGCAGATGGAGCGCAACATCGACCATCTGCTGCTGGATCTGGGGCTGGCCCGCCAGCGGGAGGTGGATGAGCTGCGGGGCCGCATCGACCGGCTGGAGCAGCACCTGCGCCAGAGCCAGGCCCGCTTTGACGTGCCCGACTGAGCCGCGCCAGTTGGGGCAGAATCGGCGGCAACGGCCCGTTCGAATCCGCCATGCGCGACATCCTGATCAGCTCGGCGGTGTGTGTGGCCTGTCTGCTGCTCGCCCTGGTGAGCCAGCTGGTGGCCCCCTCCACGGTGGCGGCGGCGGCGCCCATGGCCCAACAGGCGGTGGCCAGTGCCCCGTCCACCGCACCATCGGCGGCAGCCAGCGCCATCAGCGCCTTCGAACTGGACCCGGAAGACCCCAACCCCAGCCTGTTCACCATGGCCAGTGACAGCGGCAGCGATCAACTCGCCAATGCCGCTGCCCTGGGCGGTGAACTGGTGATCCCCAAGGAACGCATGACCCCCACCGGACTTCGCATCACCGACATCACCGTGGGGGATGGCCCCGAGGCCAAGGCCGGCCAGACCGTGGTGGTGAACTACCGCGGCACCCTCGAGAACGGCAAGGAATTCGACAGCAGCTACGGCCGCGGCCCCTTCTCCTTCCCCCTCGGCGCCGGCCGGGTGATCAAGGGCTGGGATGAGGGCGTGGCGGGCATGCAGGTGGGCGGCAAGCGCAAGCTGGTGATCCCCCCCGACCTGGCCTACGGCGAGCGCGGCGCCGGCGGTGTGATCCCCCCCAACGCCACGCTGGTGTTTGAGGTGGAACTGCTGGAGATCAAGGGCTGAGCGCAGCCCGCAGGGCGGTTCTCGTCACCTTCCGCCCCGAACGTGATCGTTAGGATGCCGCGGCTTTCCGGCTTCGGGCCGGAACGAATCAGCACGCCTCCCCTTCCACTTCCCTAGGACCGCCCTGACATGGCTCATACGCTGCCCGCGCTGCCCTACGGCCTCGATGCGCTCGAGCCCCACATCTCCCGCCAGACCCTGGAGTTCCACCACGGCAAGCACCACAACGCTTACGTGACCAACCTCAACAACCTGGTGGCCGGCACCGATCTGGAGGGCAAGAGCCTCGAGGACACCATCACCGCCGTGGCCGGCGACGCGGGCAAGGCCGGCGTGTTCAACAACGCCGCCCAGGTGTGGAACCACAGCTTCTACTGGCAGTGCATCAAGCCGGGCGGTGGCGGCAGCCCCAGCGGTGCCCTGCTGGACAAGATCAACGCTGATTTCGGCAGCTTCGAGGCGTTCGTGGAGCAGTTCAAGGCCGCCGGCGCCACCCAGTTCGGCAGCGGCTGGGCCTGGCTGGTGCTCGACAACGGCACCCTCAAGGTGACCAAGACCGGCAACGCCGACCTGCCCCTCGCCCACGGCCAGAAGGCTCTGCTCACCATGGATGTGTGGGAGCACGCCTACTACCTCGACTACCAGAACCGCCGCCCCGACTACATCACCACCTTCCTCGACAAGCTGGTGAACTGGGACTTCGTGGCCGCCAACCTGGCCGCCGCCTGATCCCCCCCCCGATCGGAGCCGGATCCACCCAGCCCCCGCCCAAGCGGGGGCTTTTTCATGCGGGCCTGGCCTTCTCCAGCACCACCTCGGGGGCAATCCACATGGCATCGCCATAGGAGAAGAAGCGATAGCCCTCGCGCTTCGCCTCCTCATAGAGATCCAACAACCGCTGCCGGCCGATCAAGGCGCTCACCAGCAGCAGCAGGGAGCTTTTGGGCAAATGGAAATTGGTGAGCAGGCCCTGCACCACGGCGAAGCGATAACCCGGTTGGATCACCAGATTCACCGGGCCCGTGTGGGGCTGCAGCTCCCCACCGTGCAGCTGGGCCACCGCCTCCAGGCTGCGCACGCTGGTGGTTCCCACCGCGATCACGCGGCCGCCGCGGGCCCGGCAGGCCCGCACCGCCTCCACCAGGGCGGGGCTCACCTCCACCCATTCACTGTGCAGTTCCAGCTGGGAGAGGTCTTCCGTTTCCACAGGGCGGAACGTGCCCAGACCCACATGCAGGGTGGTTTCGGCGATGGCCACGCCACGGCCACGGATCGCTTGCAGCAACTCATCACTGAGGTGCAGCCCCGCCGTGGGGGCGGCCACGGCTCCCGGACGGGAGGCGTAGCGGGTTTGATAGCGCGTGTCGTCGTCGTCGCTGTGCTGCTGGATGTAGGGCGGCAGCGGCATGGTGCCGTAACGAGCCAACAGGGCCTCGATCGCCTCCGGCGTGGTGCATGCCGCCGGGAAACGCACCACCCGCCCGCCGCTGGCAGCATCCAGGCCCACTACCTCCAGGCTGAGGGGCGGCTGTGCGGGATGCTCGAGCTGCAGCACCTCCCCGGGCTTGA
>BJHC01000056.1 GCA_014191535.1 Cyanobium sp.
ACGCAGCTGCGGCCGGGGCAACCGGTGCAACTGCTCGCGGAGGACGGCGACCGACCCGTGGCCGAGGGCCGCATCGGCCAGGTGGACCCCGGCGTCAGCGCCGGCACCCAGACCCTGCTGGCCAAGGCCACGATCGACAACAGCGCCGGCCAGCTGCGCAATGGCCAGCGGTTGCGCACCCGGGTGCTGCTGGGCAGCGAGCAGCAGCTGGCGGTGCCGTTTGAGGCGGTGACCCGCCAGTTCGGCCAGGCGTTTGTGTTTGTGGTGGGCAACCTGGCGCAGCTGCGGCAGGATCCGGGCCGCGCCGACCTCAAGGCCCTGGAGCGCCTGCCCAAGAACACCGCCATCGCCCTGCAACGCCCCGTGCAGATCGGCCCCCTGCAGGGCAACCGCTATCCGGTGCTGGAGGGGCTACGGCCCGGGGAGCGGGTGATTGTGTCGGGGGCCATGGGGTTGCGCCACGGCAGCCCGGTGCGGATCAAGGGCCAGGGCTAAGCCAGCGCGCTACTCCCGCCGCGGGGCACCGCGGCGCTGGGCCAGCACCCGCTGCACCTGGCGCCAGCTGACCCCGTGATGGGCCAGGGCCACCTGCAGGTGGAACAGGATGTCGGCGGCTTCGCCGGCGATCTCCGCAGCGTCGCCGTCCTTGCAGGCCATCACGAATTCGGCGCTCTCCTCCCCGATTTTTTTGAGGATGCGGTTGTCGCCCCCCTCCAGCAGCTTGTTGGTGTAGCTGCCGGACTCGGGCTGATCACGGCGGCCCTCGATCACCCGCATCAGCTCCGTGCACACATCCGCCGGCGGCGGAGCGGCCGCGGGGCCACCGGCGCTGGGGGTGGGAGCGTCGTCGTAGAAGCAGCTGCGGGCGCCGGTGTGGCAAGCCACATCGCCGCGCTGCTCGATCGTCAACAGCAGCACGTCGGCGTCGCAGTCGTAGCGGAGGCCGCGCAGCTGCTGGATGTGGCCACTGGTGGCCCCCTTATGCCAAAGCTCCTGGCGGGAACGGCTCCAGTAGTGCACCTCTCCGCTGGCGAGGGTGCGCTCGATCGCCTCGCGGTTCATCCAGGCCACCATCAACACGGCGCCATCGAGCCAGTCCTGCGCCACGGCAGGGATCAGGCCGGCCTCGTTAAAACGCAGGGAGCCGATCAGGGCCGGATCCGGGGCCTGAAATGATGCCTGCAAGGGCGGTGCGTCATCTGCTCCGATCTTCCCGCAGCAGCCTCCACCGCAACAGCCCATCCGGCATGACCGCCGCCCACACCTGCAGCAAAACCTTCAGCGGCTACCCCTGCTGCCATCGCCAGTGGCGCCACCCGGGCCACTGCCGCTTTGTGCACGGCTACAGCCGCAGCTTCACCTGCTGGTTCCAGGCCCAGGAACTCGATCGGCACGGCTTCGTGGTGGATTTCTCCAGCCTCGGGGCCCTGGAGGCCCAGCTGGCCGAGCAGTTCGACCACACCTTCCTGGTGAATGCCGACGACCCGCTGCTGGAGCAGTGGCAGGCGTTGCACGCGCAGGGGGCCCTCGACCTGCGGGTGATGGACAACGTGGGCATGGAAGCCAGCGCCCAACTGGTGTGGCAGTGGGCCAATGCCCTGCTGCAGAGCCGTGAGGGCGGCCGCAGCTGCTGCTGGAAGGTGGAGGCCCGAGAGAACAGCAAAAACGCCGCTTGCTACGAAGCCCTGCCGACTTGGTACGCGAACTGAGGTATTCAGTACAACAAGCCGTGCGCGATACAGTTCACGAGCTTGTGAATCAAACGCTGTGGGTCGCTGGATGCGCTGGTTTGGCTGGGTTGTTGCTGCACCGATGGCCCTCGGATTGAGCAGCGCCGTGCAAGCACAACAGGCCCAGAAAGAGCCCGCCACCGATCAACAGCTGTTTCTCTATCAAGGCATGGGCGCCAATGTGACCTGCAATCTTGTGCTGCAGGGGGTGCCCTTCACCAAAGCGTTCCCAGCAGCGGTGAACATGGTGAGTGGCGCGATCGCGTTTGGACACGATTCCACGATCATCCAGTCCGGCAAGCCCGTCAAACTCGACCCGCAGCAACTTCAGAATGGTGCCGCCATTGGCATTGCCGGCAGCGTTTCGAACAGCTGCGGCAAAGAATTTAAAGGTGCTGACAAAACAGAGATCGACAAATTAACCGCACAGATCAAACAATCGATCCAAGCTGCACCGAAGCCCTAATCAACCCCCTGCAGCAAAACCGCCCAGCAGCAGTTGCCGCGCCACACCCAGCACCACCGCGGCGCCAATGAGCTGCAACACCCCCCAGCGCCAGCGCAGCAAGGCCAGCAGGGAGAGCGCCAGCACGAGCCAGGGAAATAGCGGAGCGGAGCCCGCACTGAACAGCACCGGCTTGGCAAAGAACACCGCCAGGCTGGCGATCACCCCCACCAGGGCAGCGGTGATGCCCGCCAGCGGGGCGCCGATGCGCAGGTCGTCGCGGCTGCGCTCCACCAGCGGACCTCCCGCCAGGATGAAGCCAAAGGACGGCAAAAAGGTGAACCACACCGTGACCAGGGTGGCGGCCACGGCGGCCCCCCAGCTGCCGGGCCCGCCCAAGAGGGTGCTGTGCCAGCCGCCCATGAAGCCCACGAAGGCCACCACCATGATCAGCGGGCCCGGGGTGGTTTCCCCCAGGGCCAGGCCGTCCAGCATCTGGCTGGCGCTGAGCCAACCGAACTGCTCCACGGCCCCCTGGGCCACGTAGGGCAGCACCGCATAGGCCCCACCGAAGCTGAGCAGCGCCACGCGGGTGAAGAAGCGGGCCATCAGGGCCAGCGGGCCATCCCAACCGCCCCAGACCACCAGCACCGCCAGGGGCAGCAGCAGGGCCAGAGCCCAGACCAGCAGGGTGAGCGCCAAGCGACGGGGGCTAAACCGCGCGTGATCGGGCGTGGGGGTGGCATCACCGTGGAGCGCTGGCGGGTCATCCGCTTCAGCGGTGGATGCCGCACCACGGGAGCCATGGGCCATGGGCAAGGCCATCAAGCCAGGACGCCACTTTCCTGCGGCCCAACCCACCAGGGCCGCCAGGGCGACCACGACGGGATAGGGAAGCCCCAGCCATGCCAGCCCCAGGAAAGCCGTGATGGCCAGCAGCAGCTGCAGGGGGGTGCGAAGCACGCGGCGGCCCAGGCGCCAAGCCGCCACCACCACGATCGCCAGCACGGCGGGCTTGAGCACCGCGAACACCGCCGCCAGCACGGGCACCTGTCCCCAGAGCGCATAGGCGGTGGACAGGGCGGTGAGCACCAGCACCGAGGGCAGCACAAACAGCCCGCCGGCGATCAGCCCCCCTGGCACCCCATGCAGCAACCAACCCAGATAGGTGGCCAGTTGCATGGCCTCCGGACCGGGCAGCAGCATGCAGTAGTTGAGGGCATGCAGGTAACGGCGTTCCGAGAGCCAGCGGCGGCGCTCCACCAGCTCCCGATGCAGCAGTGCGATCTGGCCGGCGGGCCCCCCGAAGCTCACCCAGCCGAGCTGCCACCAGAAGCGGGAGGCCTGGGCGAGGGTGAGCGATGGCGTCATGGGGGGCTCAGGGCTTGGGCACCACCGTCATGCCGACGGGCGCCAGGGCGATCAGGGCCAGCTTGATGTGCTGGATGCCGAAGGGGATGCCGATGATTGTGATGAAACAGGCCAGGGCGGAGCCGAGGTGGCCCATGGCCAGCCACCAGCCCGCCAGCAGAAACCACAGCCCATTGCCCACCAGCCCCAGCGGTCCGGTGCCCAGGTCGGCTCGGCCGGTGAGCTCCCGGCGGCTGATGGCCTCCCGACCAAACGGCCACAGGGAAAATCGCGCCAGCACGAAGCAGGACCGGGCCCAGGGCAGCCCCACCACGGTGATGGCGCAGAGGATCCCCGCCAGGGCCCAACCGAGCCCCATCACCAGACCCCCCAGCACAAACCAGAGCAGGTTGAGCAGCAGTCGCATGGGGCCGAGACGGGACACTCCGCTTGGTCGCATAGACGACAGACGCGTCCCACGCGTCGTAACTTAAGATTCACTTCCGATTTCCGTCGCGGAAGGTGTCTTGCCCGTCGCCATCCTGATCCCGGCCCTGCAGCTGCTGCATCCGATGCCAGGGGTGATCACCCAGGGCGTGCGGGCGGGCCACCCCGCCATTGACATCGCCTGCATCCAAGGCACCCCCGTGCGCGCCGCCCACGATGGTCAGGGGCGCCAGGAGCGCAGCCTCACCCACGGCATCACCTTCGTGCTGCACGGCGAAGACGGCCTGCGCACCAGCTACAGCCATCTGGAGAAGGCCAGCGCGCCCGGCCCGTTTCGGCGCGGCGATGTGATCGGCAGCTGCGGCAACACCGGCATCTGGAGCAGCGGGCCCCACCTGCATTTCGAATCCAACCGGCCGGAACTGCTGGGATCGCTCGTGCAGGACGACGTCAAGCCGCTGCCGCTGCTGCCCAGCATCCGCAACATCGGTGGCACCCCAGACGCCATCAAGCCCCAACCGCTGAAGGCGCAGCGATGATGGGCTGATCCGCCCCAAGCGCTTGAACCGGCTGGCCACCGCCTGGGCCATCTTTCAGGGCCTGCTGCTGGAGGCGCTGCCGTTTCTGCTGATCGGGGTGTTGATTGCCGGGCTGGCCCGCTGGCTGAGCCCCGGTGGACGCTGGTTGCAGCGGCTGCCCCAACATCCCCTGCTGGGGCCCCTGGTGGGGGCGGGCCTGGGCTTTGCCCTGCCGGCCTGTGAGTGCGGCAACGTGCCGGTGGCCCGGCGGCTGCTGGCGGATGGCGCGCCCCTGGGCACCGCCCTGGGGTTTCTGTTTGCCGCCCCTGTGCTGAACCCGATCGTGCTGGCCAGCACCTGGGCCGCCTTCCCGCATCAACCCTGGCTGCTGGCGGCTCGCCCCCTGGCGGCCCTGGCGCTGGCCCTCGCGCTCACCACGGTGCTGCGGCAACTGCCGGAGGGGGAACTGCTGGAGCCCGCATTGCTGGAGGAGCGCCGTCTGGGGCAGCCCCTGGCGGTGGTGGGGCTGCTGGAGCGGCGTTCCGGGCTGGTGGGGGCCGAGCCCGCCGCGGTTCGAGCCACACCAGCCCCGCCGCGCCCGAGCTGGCGCAGCGTGCTCGACCACAGCAGCCGTGAATTTCTGGATCTGGCCAGCCTGCTGGTGCTGGGCTGCGCCATCGCCGCCGCGGTGCAAACCCTGCTGCCGCGCAGCTGGTTGCTGGCGGTGGGCGCCACACCCACCCTCTCGGTGCTGAGCCTGATGCTGCTGGCGGTGGTGGTGTCGGTGTGCTCCAGCGTGGATGCCTTCCTGGCCCTGGGCTTTGCCGCCCAGATCACCCCAGGGGCCCTGCTGGCCTTTCTGGTGCTGGGGCCGGTGGTCGACCTCAAACTGCTTGGACTGTTTGGCGTGGTGCTGCGGCCGAAGGCGATTGCCCTGACCGCCGCGGCCGCCAGCGTGGTGGTGTTGCTGCTGGGGCAATGGGTCAACCTGGCGCGGCTGTGATGCGGGGTCTGGCCCTGGCCCTCTGGGGGGCGGTGCTGCTGGGGAGCAGCCTGAGCGGTCGGCTGGAGCTGCTGCTGCGGGGGGTGTTCCACCCCCTGGTGGGCTTCAGCGGCGTGCTGCTGCTGGGTCTGGGGCTGCAGCAGATGCTGCAGCGCGGACAAGGCCCCGCCACCAAACGCAGTTGGCTGCTGGCGGCGGCCCTAGCCGTGGCGGTGTTGCTGATCCCCCCCAACCCCTCCTTCAGCGACCTGGCCTCCAACCGCAGCAGCGACCTGGGGGCGGAGTTGGAGCTCGACTTCCAGCTCCCCCCGGGGCAACGCAGCCTCACCGACTGGGTGCGTCTGCTGCGCAGCCAACCCGATCCGCAGCTTTATGCCGGTGACCCCGTGCGCATCAGTGGCTTCGTGCTGCCCCAAGCCGGAGACCGCCCCCAGCTCGGGCGCCTGCTGGTGCGCTGCTGCCTGGCGGATGCCACCCCGATCGGCCTGCCGGTGCGCTGGCCCGCCGGCTATCAACCGCGGCCCGACCAATGGCTGGCGCTGGAGGGGCGCATGGGGGTGGAGCGCCACAACGGCACCCCCCGCAGCGTGGTGCTGGTGGAGCGGTTGCGACCGATCCCGCGGCCCGCACGCCCCCTGGAACCATGAACCGTCGCCTGGCGCTGCTGCTGGGGGGCGGCCTGGCCCTGGCGCTGCTGCAACAGCAACTCCTGCTGCGGCGGCCACCGCGGTTGCTGGAGCTGCAATCCAGTGCCACCAGCTCGGGGCCGGCCGCCCTGGATCTGCTGTTCAGCCGCCCGATGGCGCGGCCCAGCCTGGCGGCCAGCAGCCGCCTGAATCCCCCCCGGAGCCATCAATGGCTCGGCGAGGGCAACCCACTGCGGTTGCTGCTCACGGGCAGCCAGCCCATCCGAGGCCCGATTGAGCTGCTGATTCGCGGCCTGGATCGCCGCGGCCTCCCCCTGCGCCCGCAGCGCTGGCGGTGGGATCCCCGGCCCTGGTTGCTGGTGGTGGCCCCCGTGCGCAGCGGTGAACAGCTGCAACTGCAACGCCGGGATGGCAGCTGGCTGCCGCTCACGCCGGTGCTGGGGCGCATCAGCACCCTGCGCCCCCTGGGGGATGGCTCCGGCGTGGCCCTGGTGAGTGGGGAGCGCCTCTGGCTGCTGCCCCTGCGGCAGGGGGCCCTGCGCCCCCTGGTCTCCAACGCGGCCTCAAGCGGGGCCTCGCGCCCAGATCCCCGACCCGGCCCGCTGCGGCCGCTGCTGCCCGAGCCGCTGCTGTTTGCCCACCTGAGCAGCAACCGCCACGGCGATCTGCTGGCGCAATGGAGCAGCCGCGCTCTGGGCCGCGCCACCACCAGCCTCTGGCCCCGAAGCGGCGGGGAGCAACGGCTAGCGCTCGAGGCGTCCGGCCCGATGCAGCTGCTGCCGGAAGGGGGTGGCCTGGTGGTGCCTGAACTGGAGGGGCTCAGCCTGCGCAACCTGCCGGGCCGGCCCCAGCGGCGGCAGCTGCTGCCGGGCAGCCGCGACCTCAGCAGCTTCTGCCCCCTGAGCGGCCGGGCCCTGCTCGTGCGGCACTGGCCCGACTACCGGCGCTCCCTGGAGCTGGTGGAACCGGGCCAGCCCCCCCGCCAGCTGTGGCTGGGGGAGGAGGCCGTGCTGGGCACCGCCTGCGACCGCGGCGGGGAGCGCAGCTGGCTGCTGGTGAGCGACTGGCGCTCCCCATCCAGCACGCAACTGCTGGAGCTCAGCCGCAGCGGGGCGGTGCTGCGCCGCCGAAGCCTGGGCGGCTGGGAGGCGGAGCCCGGTAGCCCACTCCTCTACGACCCCACCGGCCAGCAGTTGCTGCTGACCCTGCGGGCCCAGGGCGCCAAGGAGGCCCAGCCGGTGCTGATCGAGGCCGGCTCGCTGCGGCTGCGGCCGATCCCGAAAGCGGTGCGCCAGGCCCTGTGGCTAGCCCCCGGCTAGGGCCACGCGCCGCTGCCGCCAGGCCGCCAGCGGCAACAACGCCATGCACAGCACCCCAATCAACGGGCCCGGGGGCAGGTTCACCGCCGGCTGCAGCGCCAGCAGAAAACCACCGCCACTGAGCAACACCCCGGCCATGGCCGCCCGAACCAGGGCCTGGCGCAGGCTGGAGGCCCCCGGCAGCCCCAGCAGGGCGGGCGCCCCCATCAAACCGATCACCAGCACCACCCCCACCGCCACCATGGCGCTCACCACGGTGAAGGCCGTCACCAGGGTGAGCAGCAGGCGCAGGCGCCGCACGGGCAAGCCGGCGCTGGCGGCCCCCAGGGGATCCACCCCCAAATACACGTAATGGCGATAGCGCAGCCGCAACAGCAACAACAGCGCTGCCAGGGCCAGCAGGCTGCGCAGCAGGTCCA
>BJHC01000057.1 GCA_014191535.1 Cyanobium sp.
GCAGCGCCTGGCGACCCGCCGCCAAGGCGACCCCGCTCCCCAGGCAGAGCAAACCGATCAGCAGGGGGCCGGCGGGGCGGGAAGGGGTCAACGGCTGTTCGGCGTTGTTGGCATTCTTGGGGAGATCCCCCGCATGGGCCATGGCGTTGCCCAAGCTGCCCCCGCTGCCGCCCCTGCCCCTGGCCCTCACTGTGCTGCCGGGCTGGCGCCCGCGCCGGCGCCTGCTGCAGGTGTGGGCGTTGGCGGGGCTGTTGATCCTGCTGCGGCCCCTCTGGCCCCTGCGGCTTTTGCCCGGCTGGGTGGTGGGTGGCGTGTTGCTGTGGGCGGTGCTGGAGTTGTTGCTGTGGGCCTGGTGGCCGCGGCGATGGAACTGACGGTGGCGCTAAGGGCTGCGCCTAGCCTGGCGCGCACCGTTGGCTGGATCGCTGCTGATGGCCGAACAGGCCCTTCCTTTGCTCGGACACCCCCTGGCGGCGGGCAGCGTGCGCTTCGGCACCGATGGCATCCGCGGCCGGGTGGGCAGCGTGATCACCCCGGCCCTGGCGTTACAGCTGGGGTACTGGTGCGGCCGCGTGTTGCCGCAGCAGGGGCCGATCCTGCTGGGTAGCGATTCCCGCAGCAGCGGCCCCATGTTGGTGGCGGCCCTGGCGGCCGGCCTGACCGCGGCGGGCCGGGATGTGCTCGACCTGGGGCTCTGCCCCACCCCGGCGGTGCCCGGTGCCATCCGGGCCCTGGGGGGCGGCGGCGGCCTGATGGTGTCCGCCAGTCACAACCCCCCCCACGACAACGGCATCAAGGTGTTTGGCGCCTGCGGCGCCAAGTTGGCCCGCACGGAGCAGGCGGCCATCGAGGCGGGCCTCACCGGTGCGAGCCCGGCGCTGGAGGCGGTGCCGGCCAATGGTCGCCTCGAGCGCCGGCCGGATCTGTTGGAGGCCTACCGGCAGAGGTTATTGGCCAGCGTGGGCGCGGCCCGGCCGGAGGGGTGCCGCGTTGTGCTGGATCTGTGCTGGGGATCAGCCACCAGTTGCGGTGAGGCCCTGTTCCGCGAGCTGGGGGCGGAGGTCACGGTGTTGCACGGGCAGCCCGATGGCACGCGCATCAACCAGGGTTGCGGCAGCACCCACCTGGAGCCGCTGCGGGCTGCCGTGCTGGCCCAGGGGGCTCAGATGGGCTTCGCCTTCGATGGCGATGCCGATCGCATGCTCGCCGTGGATGGCCGCGGCCGCGTGGTGGATGGCGATCAGATTCTTTATCTGTGGGGCCAGGCGCTGATGGCGGAGGGGGCCCTGCCCCAGAACCGCATCGTGGCCACGGTGATGAGCAACCTCGGCTTCGAGCGTGCCTGGCAGGCCCGTGGCGGGGTGCTGGAGCGCACCGCCGTGGGGGATCAATACGTGCACGCCGCCATGGAAGACCTGGGGGCGGCCCTGGGCGGTGAACAATCGGGCCACATCCTCTCGGCCCGCCATGGCATGAGCGGCGATGGCCTGCTCACGGCCCTGCAGGTGGCCAGCCTGATCCAGGCCAGCGGCGGCAGCCTGGCGGATTGGTTGGAGGGCAGCTTCCAGCCCTATCCCCAGAAGCTGGTGAACGTGACGGTGCCCAGCCGCGAGCGGCGCACCGAGTGGCACGCCTGTGAGCCGCTGCGCCAGGCGGTGGAGCAGGCGGAGGCGGCCATGGCCGGCAGCGGCCGGGTGCTGGTGCGTGCCAGCGGCACCGAACCGCTGCTGCGGGTGATGGTGGAGGCGGCGGATCCAGGTGATGTGGACCACTGGAGCAGCCACTTGGCAGCGCTGGCCGATCAGCACCTCAACGCCGTCTGAGCCGCCAGGGTGAGGGCGCCGTCGCAGGCATCCCCACTGGGCTCCTGCAACCGTGCCCCCGGGCAGTGGTGCTGCAGCGCGGCTGCAAAGCGGTGGCGCAGGCTGGCCAGGTGCACGACGGCACCCCCCACCGCACAGACGGCCGGTGCCTGCAGCTGCAGCTCCCGAGCCACGCCCTCCACCAGGGTGGCTAACGCCTCGGCGGAGCGCTGCACCAGCGCCTGGGCCTGGGCATCCCCCGCCTGGGCCCGTTGATCGATCACCGGGGCCAGGCGGGCGAAGCCGGCGGCGCCGAAGCTGGGCTGCACCACCAGGGCCTTGAGCGCCTGGGGTGTGGTCACCCCCAGGGCCTGCCAGAGGTCGCTGCGCAGCGCGGTGTCCTGCAGCCGCCCGTCGGCCATCTGCACACTCAGGGCCAGGCCGTCACGGCCGATGTCCATGGCGGAGCCGGCCCCATCCAGCAGCCAGCCCCAGCCGCCGCAGCGGTGCAGCTGGCCTGCGCTGTTCTGCCCCAGGGCGATGCAGCCGGTGCCGCTGATCACCAGCACGCCGGCTTCGCGCCCCAGGGCCCCCGCCAGGGCGGTGCGCTCGTCCCCCGTGACGTGCACGGCGGTGGCTGGTAAGTCCAGGGCGGCGGCCGCCAGCTGCTGCCCCTGCGCCTGCACGCCGCTGCCCGCTTCGATGCCGCTGGCGCCGATGGCCGCCGCCACCAGCGGCGTGGCCGGCTGCAGAGACCCATCGGCCTCCGCCCTCTGGCGGGCGGCGGCCAGGCTGCTGCTGAGGGCGCTCTGAAAGCGGAGCTCACCGCCATCGGCGGCCAGATGGCTGACGCCACTGCCCTTCCCCTCGCCGAGCGGCCGCCAGGCCCCATCCGCCTGCAGCCAGGCCAGCCGGCAGCTGGTGTGGGTCTGGCCGGCGTCGAAGCCGGCGATCAGCCGCGGCTGCGGATCAGCCATCCGTGCCGGCCTGGGCCCTGCTCACCGCCAGGCTGGCCAGGCAGAACCAGCCGGTGAGTTGCACCTCGGGCCGGAAAAAGATGGTGTCGGTGATGCCCTGCACCCCCAGGCCGGCGATGGCTGCCACCGCCGCCAGGGCCGGCAAGGCCCAGGGGGATTCCCCCTTCAGCTGGGCCAGACCGGCCCGCAGGCTGGCGACCAGCAGGCCCAGGGCCGCCAGCAGGTAGGGCACACCCCCCTCCACCAGCAGCTCCAGGGGCACGGAGTAGGCGCTGAGGGCGTTGAACTTGGGCTGTTGGTACAGCGGATAGATCAGGTTGAAGGCCGTGTTGCCCGGGCCGATGCCCAGCCAGGGGCGCGCCTGGATCATGTCGATGGCCGCCAGCCAGACGTTGATGCGGAAGTTGTTGGAGCTGTCTTCCCGGCCGGCCACCAGGCTGAGCACGCGGATGCGCAGGGGCTCCACCTGGGTGACGGCCACCACCAGCACGGCCACGGCCCCCACCAGCAGCAGCAGCGGGAACAGGCGGCGCCACAGGGGCGGCCACTGGCGTGTTTGACGCAGCACCAACAGCAAACCCAGCCCCCCCAGGGCCGCCACCATGCCCAGCCAGCCGCCGCGGCTGTAGCTGAGGAACAGGGCGATCGCCCCCAGCAGCAGGGCGGTGGCGGCAAACAGGCGCTGGGGCCAGCTGCGCCAGCGCAGCAGCGCCACCAGGGCGATCGGCAGGATCGGGATCAGATACCCCGCCAACAGGTTGGGGTTCTCCAGCGGGCCATAGACACGGATGGTGCCATCGGCCACGGAGTTGGGGTCAGCCCAGCGGGCCAGCTCGGCGGTGTCGCCGTAGAGCTGCCGAATGGCCAGCACGGCGCTCAGCAGCTGCCCTGCCAGCAGGGACGCCACGATGCGATTCCACCATTGCGGTGCCTCCGCCAGCAGCTGCCGCATCAGGGCGTAAACCCCCAGGTAGCTGAGCAGCTTCAGTAGCCCCTTGAAGGCGGCCACCGGCACGGGGGAACAGCCGGTGGCCACCACCGCGATGCCGAGCAGCAACAGCAGCCAGCTGTTGATCGCGCCCAGGGGCCCGGCGGGGGTGCGCAGGGCCCAGACCAGCCACAGCAAGCCTGCCGCCAGGATCAACAGGCTGAGGCCGCCGCGGGTCACCAGCGGCAGGCCCGCCATCAGGGCGCACAGCACCACGCCCGCCAGCAACGGCAGGCGGCTGGTGAGGGGGCCGCTGGGGAGGCCCGCCAACGCCCCTTGCCAACGCAGCAGCCAGGGGGAGGGGGGCGCAGGGGCCGGGCTCATGCCAGCGATGGCGGGGTGTTGGCCGGATTATCGGTGGCCTGGAGCCGTTCTTCCAGGCTTTGCAACGCCGGCGGTGGGTTGCCGTTGCGGCGGTACAGACGGCGATACACCGGCAGCCCCTGCTCGAGCACATAGGTTTCGCGCTCCGTGGGCAGCGGCAGGGGGTTTTGGCTCAGCCAAGCGGCGTCGTCGCCGGCCTGAACCGCACCGCTGGGCTCAAAGCAGCCGCTGGCTTCGATCACCGCCAGCATCGGCTCAATCACCGCCAGCACGTCGCTCTGCACGAACAGCTGCTTGCCGGGGGCCAGGGCTGCGGCGATCGCCAGCAGCAACGCCGGTTGCAGCACCCGGCGTTTGTGGTGCTTCTTCTTGAACCAGGGATCGGGGAACTGGATCGATACCAGCTCCAGCAGGCCGCTGGGGAGCTCCGCCAGCCAGCCCTCGAGGCTGACGTTGGCGTTGCAGAACAGATAGTGCAGGTTGGTGAGCTGCCGCTGTTGGCGGTCCGCTTCCGCGGCGCTCACCAGGGCCCGGCGGATCTCCACCCCCAGGTGGTTGCGCTGCGGCTGCTGCTCCGCCAGGGCCAACAGAAAGCGGCCGCGGGCGCAGCCGATGTCCAGGTGCAGGGGCAGGGCCGCGTTGGCGAACAGGTTCGGCGGCGGCGGCAGCTGCAGCGGCTGCTGGAAGAAACGGCTGAGGGGGTTGACGTGCTGGCGCACCATGGCGAGCTCAGGCCGGTTGGTCGCCCGTGCCGCTGGCGTGGGGCACCAGGAATCCCCAGCTGGCGGTGTAGCCGTGCAGGTGGGTGACCCCCACCACCGGGCCGATCTCGCCGTTGCAGAAGGCGCCGGCCACGGGCACCGCGGTGAAGTGTTCGCGGCAGGCCTGCACGTCGCCATCGGGTTGGCCGTAGAGCCCCTCGCCGCGGCCCAGGCAGGCGAACAACAGGGCGGCCAGCGGTTGCGGCTGCCGGCGGTGCTGCTGGCTGAGCAGTTGCCGCTGCTCCTGGCGGGAGGCGTCGGCGTCCCGCAGTTGGAACTGCACCCGTTGCCCCACCCGCAGCCGTTCGCCGACGGCCACCGAGCCGGTGCGGGGATCGACGCCGATCAGGTTGCGCACCAGAAAGGCCGGGGCGTCGGAGTCGCCGCTGCCGTTGAGCTGGAAGCTGTTTTTGGCCACCCCCAGAAACAGCGAGTGGCGCACCAGCTCGCGCTCCTGGGGGTTGAGCCCCTCAAGGATGGTCTGCAGGCAGGCCACGGGGGTGCCCCGCTGCTCGCTGCTGCTCAGCCGCTGCACCACGTTGCGCTCCGCCTGCTCCACCTCAAACACCGGGCCGATCGGTTTGCAGCCCTGGGCCACCACCGGATCGATCCGCCAGCTGCCGCTGATCAGGCAGCCCACCGCTCCGCTCACGACCTGGTCGTCGAACAGCAGCGAGCCATGGCTGGCGTTGTGCTGCCCGGCGATGCCTCCCACCTTGGCGGCATCGGGGTAGGCGTAGTCGAGGCCGCTGATCAGATCGTTGATGGCGGGGCAGCCCGGATCGATGAACAGCAGCATCGAGTGGGCGCCCTGGGGCTCAGCCCCCACCCAGTCCGCCCAGGCCTGGCTGGGGCCGTCGAGGTCGGGGAGGTCATCGCCCTGCACCTGGAACAGCTGCAGCTCCGCCCCGGGCAGCCACAACAGGCTGACGCTGATGCCCGGTTGCTGCTCTAATTCATGGGGTTGGCCATCGGCGCCGGTGCCCACCACCCCGCCGCCGCTGCAGCCGATCCAGTGTTGGCTGGGGATCGCCTGGCGCAGCAGGGGCAGCAGCCGTTGCAGGTCGGTGGCGTAGGCGGTGGAGCAAAACACCAGGGCCAGGTCTGCCGGCGGCTGACCGCCGGCCTGCAACTGCTGGGCCAGATCGGCCACGGCGGCCTCCAGGGCCGGCTGGCTGCTCAGGGCCGTGCTGCAGCGGGCCTGGCTGGATGTGGTGGAAATTGGCTCGGGGAACCCCAGCGCGCCCAGGCGCTGCTGCAGCTGCTGAAGGGGGCGAAGCGGCCAAGCCATGGCTGGACCCTACAGCTGCTGCCCCCAGGCTCGGGCGGCAGATAATGGCGGCTTGCCGACCCCCCATCCGTGCCGGACCTGTTGCCCTATCGCACGCTCGTCTGGCTCGATTACCGCCTGGCTGCCGTGTTCGCCATCGGCCTGCCGCTGGTGTTGCTGATCTGGGCCGCCATCCGCCAGGAGCGCGCCCTGCTGCGTTTGCTGGGCATCTTCTGGAAGGTGGCCAGCCTGCTGTTGATCACGGTGCTGCTGCTCACCGACAACCGTCCGCTGGGTTATCTGCTCGCGCTGGTGGCCCAACTGCTGGTGGTGGCCAGTGTGTGGTTCTGGGTGGATCTGAACGAAGAGCTGGCGGACCTGCCCCCCTGGCGGCCGTTGCCGTTTGCCGTGCGCAGCTGGCGTTGGGGGCTCACCACCTATGGCCTGCTTGGAGCCGCCCTCAGTGCTTCGGCCCTCGACTGCCTGCGGGGCGGGGTGACCCGAGCCGTCTGCCGGGTGTGGCTGGAGGCGCCCGATGATCTGCACGGCGGGGCGGCCCGGGCCTTTGAGTTTGTCTTCGGTGGCCGCTGGACGGGCGCCATCGCCGCCTTTGTGGGTTATGTGGCCCTGGTGGGTTATGGCGTGGGCCTGCTGCAGTGGCTGTTGGTGCGGCTGCCCAAGCAGGGCCGTGTGGCCGGGGGCTTCTGATGGGGGTGGCCGCCCTGCTGGCCGACCTCGAGGCCATTAGCCGCAGCCGCAGCGATCGGGTGCTGCGGCTGACCGGCACCCTGCCCACCGAAGCCGGTGAAGCCTCAGAACCCTTTGAACTGCTGATCTTTCGCGGCTTCTCCAGCAGCGTCAGCCACCCCACCGCCTTTGACCCCGATCAGCCGGCCCTGGCGGAGTCGGCTCAGATCACGGCGGCGGAGCTGCTGCAGGGTCCGCTGAACCCCGCCCAGGAGGTGCTGCTGGCGGGGCCGGTTGCCGTGGAGGCGTTTCTGGAGCCCGGTGCCTGGCTCTAGGTCAGCACCGCCACGCAGCGGCCGCAGAGGCTGGGGTGGGCGCTGTGCTCGCCGATGTCGGTTTCGTAGTGCCAGCAGCGCTCACATTTCTGGCCGTCGGCCTTGGCGATCCGCACCGTGACGCCGTCTTCGCTGGTGTCCGCCAGCACGGCCGCCGGCGGGGTGCCCCCCTGCTGCAGCTGCGACACCAGGAGCCAATCCGCCAGGTTGTCGACCCCGGGGTGGGGGCTGGAGGCGAGCCAGTCGAGGGCGCTGCGCAGGGCGGCGGTGCCCTCGCCCTCGCTGAGCTCCAGCTGCACCTGGGCTTCCAGCGACGCCCCCAGGGTTCCGCTGCTGCGGCAGCTTTCCAACTGGCGGTTCACTAGCGCGCGCAGGGCGGCAATGCGCTCCATCGGCGGCTCCAGGTGGGGTTGGCGCCAGCTGTCGGGTGCGGTGGGCCAGCCGCGTTCGAACACCGAGGTTTCCGCCACCGGGTAGGGGAGGTTCTGCCAGATGTCTTCGGCCATGTGGCAAAGCACCGGCGCGATCAACCCCGCCAGCCGCTCCACCACCAGGCTGAGCACCGTCTGACAGCTGCGCCTGCGGAAGTCGGTGGCGGCGCTCACGTAGAGCCGGTCCTTGGCGATATCGAGGTAGACGTTCGACAGATCCACCACGCAGAAGTTCTGCAGGGCCTGGAAGAAGCGGTAGAACTCGAAGCGCTCGAAGTCGCCG
>BJHC01000058.1 GCA_014191535.1 Cyanobium sp.
CTCTCTCTTTCCTCTTCCCTTTTTTTTCCTTCCACCTCGCTGCCGGCCGGCAGCGGCAAAGGCGGGGGTGGTTGCCCCTCCAGGCGCCCGGCTTGGCTGCAGGCCTGCAGCAGACCAATGCTGCCCAGGGCGAGCATCCATGTCTGCAATGCGGTGCGGCCAGTGCCCACGGCCCTCGTGAAGGCTTGGACTCAGGGTTCCCCGCACCAGGGGGCTTCAGCCGTGTTCGGGCAATTCGGAGGTGCGCAGCATCGCCGCGAACCAGAGGCTGCTGAGCACCACCGCCGCCAGCACCCCGGCACCGACGCTGACGCGCACCATCAACAGCGGCACCACCACCGGCAACACCAGGGCGCCGGCCAGGGGCGTGAAGGCCACCAGGGTTTTCAAGGTTGGGGAGCCCGCTGGTGCAGCTGCGTTGGGCATGGGGGCCTCAGAACCACTCGGCCACAGCTTGGTCGAGGGGATTGCTGTTGTCTTCCGGTGTGGTGCGCTGGAACTCCAGGCGGATGTTGCGGCGCTGCTCGCCATCGGCGGCCACCGCTTCGATGGCATACACCTGCTGGCCATCGCGGAACGGCACCTGGATGCGGAAGGTGCCATCGCTGGAGAGGGGCACCTCTTCACCACCGATGCTGAGCTTGGCGGAGGGGTCGGTGGCCCCGTAGACGATCAGCTCGGCGTCGGCCACCAGCCAGAAGGCCCGCTGGCGGGGGGACACAACACCTGAGCCGGATTCGCTGCGGCCGCTGGCCCAGAGGCCGGCACCGGAGGCGTTGAGGCCGGCCCCCGAGTCTGATTCCAGCTCGTGGAAGGCTTCGGAGCCGCGGCCCAGCCGGCGACTGCCAAGCGTGGCGGTTTGGTACAGCCGCTCGTGCAGGCCGTTGTCGCTGCTGGGCAGGGTTTGCGGGTTGATGGCTCCTGGCGGTGTATCCAGCGAGAAGGGCACGAACTGATCCAGGATCTGCTCGCTCGGGTGCAGCGCCGGAACCCGGGCCACCGAGGAGAAGGCCAAGGAGATCCAGCCGCCGCCGCTGATGCGATAGCCCAGCTCCACGCGGTAGTCGCGGTCGCTGAGGGGCACCGGCAGATACCACTCGGTGGCGTGGCTATCCACCGGCACCTCCTGCAGGGTGTGGGGGTGGCTGTCGCCGCTGCTGAGGCCGGTGACATCCGCCACCCGCAGGCACAACTGGCTGGCGCCGGCCTTGAAGGCCTGTTGGCGATCCGCTTCGCAGATCTCCCAGAACACATAGGCCC
Source organism: Cyanobium sp. (assembly GCA_014191535.1). Classification (GTDB taxonomy): domain Bacteria; phylum Cyanobacteriota; class Cyanobacteriia; order PCC-6307; family Cyanobiaceae; genus Vulcanococcus. The sequence goes on from BJHC01000058.1 coordinate 1,261, forward strand.
ACTGGGGGTCGCGGGGCAGAAACACCACCCGGCTGTCCTCAGGGCTCAGGGCGGAGGGGCGACGCTCGGCATCCACGCTGCCGAGGTCGGCCTGGCGTTTGCCGATGGCACTCAGCAGTTCTTCCTTGGTTTTGCGGCTGTAGAGGCTGACCCCCAGATCGCTGGCCACCTGGCGCAGTTGGCGCAGGGTCATCCGGGCTAGCGATGACAGGGTCTGACTCACAGGGCCTCCGGATTCTGTTCGGGATCAGTCTGACCAACTTTCCCTTACGCATCCCCACCTGCGCCCGTGTGGTCATGGGATGGGCACAAAAAAACGGCGGGAGTGTGCCCGCCGTTTGGGATCTGTTGGTAGCCGGGGCTCAGCGGCCGAGGCTGCGGTAGGGCACCTTGGCCAGGTAATCGATGTCGGCGCCGCCAGAGGCACTGTTGCCCCGCATGGCTGGCATGGAACGGACCCAATCCATGTAGTCCTGTGGATAGCCGCCACGGCGCTGCTTGGCGCGGGGGGGCAGCTGGCGCGGTGCAGTGCCGCTGTAGAGGATCTGCGGGAATCCCAGAATTCCGCGGTAGTAGGCGTCGTAGCGCGGGGTTGTGATGTTGAAGGGGGTCTCGCCAAGCTCTCGGCTGCCCACCACGCGATTGCGTTGGTAGGGCACCGTGTCGAAACCGAAGGCCTCCAGGTACTCCTGGCTCTCAAGAATGGCATCGACCATCCCCTGAACACCGCCAGTCATTAGAACGGCCGCCCAGGCAATCTCCTCAGATTTGCCGTGGGTTTTGCGGCCTAAAAGCTTCTCGACTAGGTGACGGACAACGCGGTAATTACTATTTAGATTGTAGAAACTACGGGTGAATGTTTCAGACAGGCAAAGGGCACGAATAAAGTCTCGAACTGTGAGTTGACCGCTGCGCAGCTGGCTCTCCAGGAAAGGATCCCTGTCGACCTGGAAGGCGTGAAAGAAAATCTGCCTGTAGGCGGATTCAATGATGGTCTTGACATTATCCCGGTCCATGCCAACCACCATTGAGGTGGCTCTCGGGTCTTCATCCGAACCCACCCTGATGGGATTCACGCGGGCGTTCTGCGTGGTTGGGGCGTAGTTCAGAAGCGGAATGGCCACACGCACAGGAGTTAGCTGTCATGAGGATCGTAGAAGTGCTCTGGGGGGGGTGGTCGGTCCCGCTCTGGCAGCACTCACAGTCCGTAACGTTCGGCACCGAGCGCCTGATCAACCCAAGATGGAGACGTCGCCACCGTCGCTTGGCTGCAGACGGGTCGGGATGGTCGTGATCTCGTCACTGCAGCGGGTTTCGATGCAGAAGGAGGCGTTGTTAGAGAGCCCTTCCACGGTGCTGGAACGAATCCTCAAATTCGGCCCGGCGAAGGCGAAGCGCTCCCACACGTTCATCGTTTCGTAGTCGGTGCTCAGCAGGAGCCCGTCGCGGTCGTCCATGTGGAAGCGGGAGCTGGCCGGCGCCTTTTCGGCGTAGCCCTGGTCGCGCAACAGCAGGCCCTCGCGCCCCCGTTCGTCGGTGGGGATCAGTCCGAAAACACTTTCCCCTTGGTGGTCTTCACCGGCCCTGTCCCAGGCCATGGAGGCGCTCCAGCGCACCCAGCAGCCCCCCACCAGGCCGGCGGGATCCTGGCCGTGCAGTTCGGCGATGGCCTTCAGCCGTGAATCCTGTGGATCCAGCTCCTCCACCACGATCAGCGAACCGCCCGCTTCGGCGCGGCGGTGCAGCAGGTGGTGCACGCTGCGCTGGGAACGCCAGCGGCCGCAGCTCAGCCGAAAGAAGCTGAGGGCATCGGCGATGGTGAGGCTCCCACTGGCCAGGCTCACGCGGGTGCAGCGACTGCAGCGATGATCACACCCCAGACCATCGGTGTGTTGGCCGCCCTGGCGGCGGCCCTCTGCTGGACCGTGTCCAGTGCCCTCTGGCGGCAGCTGCCCACCTCGCTGACGGCGGCCCAGCTCAACCTGCTCAAGAACTGGCTGGCCCTGCTGTTGCTGCTGCCGGCCCTGCTGGCGCGCCCCTGGTCCCATCAGCCGCAGGCCCTGGTGTTGTTGGGCCTCAGTGGGGTGTTGGGCATCGCCCTGGGGGACAGCCTCTATTTCGCCGCCCTGCGGCGCCTGGGCACCCGCCGCACCCTCACCCTCGATGCCGGCGGGCCCGCGGTGACGGCGGTGGCCGGCCTGGTGTGGCTGGCGGAGGTGCCCACGCTGCAGCAGTGGCTGGGGTTGGCCTTGATCACCGCCGCCCTGGTGCTGGTGGCGCTGCAGCAACCTGCGGTGGGCGGAGCTCCGCCGCCGGCGGCCCAGCGGCTGGGGGTGCTGCTGGCCCTCGGGGCCCTGCTGGCGGGCAGTGGCGGGGCGTTGCTGGCCCGGGCCGCGCTCAGGGATGGGGCGTTGGATCCCCTGCAGGCGACCCTGGTGCGCTTGCTGGTGGCGGGCCTGGTGTTGCTGCCCCTGGCCCGGGGGCTGCCGGGCTGGCCCCCGAGGCCCCGCCCGGCCCAGCGCCGTTGGCCCCTGTGGTTGCTCGCCACCCTGCTGGGCACCAGTGCGGGCATCGCCCTGCAGCAAACGGCCCTGCAGCGCTTGCCCGGTGGCATGGCGGTGTCGTTGCTGGCCACAGCCCCCTTGATGGCCCTACCCCTGGCCAGGCTGGAGGGGGATCGCCCCGGCTGGAGGGGGCTGTTGGCGGCGCTGCTGGCCCTGGGGGGGCTTACGGCTCTGGTGGCGTGATCGCCAGCCGCTGATCCGCCTGGCGTTGCCCCCAGCGCACCAGGTCGGCGATCTGCAGCTCCAGGGGGGCGAGCCCCTGCTCCTGGGCGATCTCCTCCAGCTGCAGCGCCGCCTTGCCCAGCTGCTCCACCAACACGGGAATGAAGGTGGGGTCCACCGCCAGGTTGCTCTGGCGTTGGGCCCAGGCCAGCAGCCGCTGGGAATCCGGCAGGGGTTCGCCGTCCTCGGCGGCCTGCTGCAGGCAGCGCAGGCTGTGGGCCAACAGCCGCAGGTGATGGCGCTCGAGGGCCGGCAGCAGCGTGCCCTCGAGTTCGGTGAGGTCGTGCTCGCTCAGCACGGCTGCAGCCGGAACCCGCAGGCCTGGCCGCCCTCCAGCAGCCAGTGCACGCGCTCCACCTCGCAGTCGGGGAAGGTGTGCCGGATCAGCTGGAGTTCCTGGTCGCAGACGCAGGGGAACTGCTCGGCGATCTTCATCACGGAGCAGTGGAATTCGCTCATCACCCAGCCGGGGCCATTGGGGTCGGGGCGCAGCTCGGCCACGTAACCCTCGCTGCGGCGCAGCTCCACCAGCCGCTCCAGGCGCTGCTGCAGCGTGCCGCTGCCGATCCGGTGGCGGTAGTCGGTGGCCTTGTCCGCCGCCTGGCGTTGCAGCAGTTGATCCACCGTGCCGGTGGGCAGGCTGGCGGCGATGGAGCTCAGCAGCCCCAGGGCGAACTCATCGCTGCCGTCGGGAAACTGGCCGCGTCCCGCCTGGGTGAGGTGCCAGCGGTTGCTGGGACGTCCGGGGCCTTCGGTGCAGGGGCTGGCCTCCACCAGACCCTCCTCCTCCAGGGAGCGCAGGTGGCGCCGCATCACCTGCACCGACACCCCGAGGTCCTGGGCCAACTGCGCAGCCGTCAGCTCCCCCTGACGCAACATCAGGGTCAGGGCGGCTTCGCGGGTGGGGGCCTGGGTGGAGGCGCTCATGGGGCACTCTGACTTCCACACCATGCCACGGGCATTCCGGTGCTGACGAGTGGGGTCCGTTCAGGGCCACAATGGCGCGCAGCCCCGAGCGATCCGCGCTTGCCTTAGGGTCAACTTGCGAAACCCCCTGGTTTCGTAACTGGTTGGACGCGTCGGCGACCTGCTCGCCCGTCGACCGACACAGTTCTGTTGGACCCCATGGCGGCCGGTTCCGGCCCAGACCCTGACCGCCTCTCCCCTGCGCCCATGTCCGCCGATTCCAGCTCTGCCGAATCCAGCCCTGCCACCAGCTCCTCCGGCAGCGAGAGCTTGGAGGTGATTCGCAAGTTTGCGGAAACCTACGCGCAGCGCACCGGCACCTATTTCTGCAGCGAGCCCAGCGTGACCGCTGTGGTGCTCGAGGGTTTGGCCCGCCACAAGGATGAGCTGGGCGGTGCCCTGTGCCCCTGCCGCCACTACGAAGACAAGGAAGCGGAGGTGGCCCAGGCCTTCTGGAATTGCCCCTGCGTGCCCATGCGCGAGCGCAAGGAGTGCCACTGCATGCTCTTCCTCACGGAAGACAACCCGTTCCGCGGCGAGAAGCAGACCATCACGCTCGAGGAAGTGAAGGCCCACACCGCCGGTTGAGGAGAAGGCGATGAGCACCCCGCAGGCCGTTGGCGATCTGGTGAGTCAGCCGTACAAGTACGGCTTCGTCACCGACATCGAAACCGAAAAGATCGCCAAGGGCCTCAGCGAGGACGTGGTGCGCTTGATCTCCAGCAAGAAGGAGGAACCTGCCTTCCTGCTGGAGTTCCGTTTGCGGGCCTACCGCCAATGGCTGCAGATGCGCGAGCCCGACTGGGCGGCCCTTGGCTATCCGCCGATCGACTACCAGGACCTCATCTATTACGCCGCCCCGAAGCAGCAGGCCAAGAAGGCCAGCCTCGATGAGGTGGACCCGAAGCTGCTGGAAACCTTCGACAAACTCGGCATCCCCCTCAGCGAACAGAAACGCCTCTCCAACGTGGCGGTGGATGCCGTGTTCGACAGCGTTTCGATCGCCACCACCTACAAGGAGAAACTGGCGGAGCACGGGGTGATTTTCTGCTCCATCAGTGAAGCGGTGAAGGAGCACCCGGAGCTGATTGAGCGCTACCTGGGCACCGTCGTACCCAGCAACGACAACTACTTCGCGGCCCTCAATTCGGCCGTGTTCAGCGACGGTTCCTTCGTGTTCATCCCCAAGGGGGTGGACTGCCCGATGGAGCTCTCCACCTACTTCCGCATCAACTCCGGCGATACCGGGCAGTTCGAGCGCACCCTGATCGTGGCGGAGGAGGGGGCTTCCGTGAGCTATCTGGAGGGCTGCACCGCCCCGATGTTCGACACCAACCAACTGCACGCCGCCGTGGTGGAGCTGGTGGCCCTCGATGACGCGTCGATCAAGTACTCCACCGTGCAGAACTGGTATGCCGGCGATGAGCACGGCGTCGGCGGCATCTACAACTTCGTGACCAAGCGCGGCCAGTGCCGCGGTGACCGCAGCAAGATCAGCTGGACCCAGGTGGAAACCGGTTCAGCAATCACCTGGAAGTACCCCAGCTGCGTGCTCCAGGGTGCTGATTCGGTGGGGGAGTTTTACTCCGTGGCCCTCACCAACAACCGCCAGCAGGCGGATACCGGCACCAAGATGATCCACGTGGGCCCGCGCAGCCGCTCCACGATCGTGAGCAAGGGCATCAGCGCCGGCCGTTCCGCCAACAGCTACCGCGGTTTGGTGCAGATCGGCCCCAAGGCGGTGGGGGCACGCAACTACAGCCAGTGCGATTCGATGTTGATCGGCGACCAGGCCGCCGCCAACACCTACCCCTACATCCGCTCCCAGCAGCCCCAGGCTTCCGTGGAGCACGAGGCCAGCACCTGCCGCATCTCCGAAGACCAGCTTTTCTACCTGCAGAGCCGCGGCATCGGCTTTGAGGAGGCGGTTTCGATGATGGTGAGCGGCTTCTGCCGCGATGTGTTCAACCAGCTGCCGATGGAGTTCGCCGCCGAGGCCGACAAGCTGCTGGCCCTCAAACTGGAGGGCTCCGTGGGTTGATCCGGCCCGATCCCGCCCATCCCTGCGCCTCCCTTCGTTCTCCCGCTTCCCTGACCGCTCCGCTGTGATTCGCCCCGACGCCCCCGTGCTGCTTGAGATCCGCGACCTGGAGGCGCGGGTGGAGGACAAAGCGATCCTCAAGGGGGTGAACCTGACGGTGCGCGCCGGCGAGATCCACGCCGTGATGGGCCGCAATGGCAGTGGGAAGAGCACCCTCTCCAAGGTGCTGGCGGGCCATCCGGCCTACACCGTGACCGCCGGCTCGGTGACCTACCGCGGCGACAACCTGCTGGAGCTGGATCCGGAGCAGCGCGCCCGCATCGGTGTGTTTCTGGGCTTTCAGTACCCCGTGGAGATCCCTGGGGTGAGCAACCTCGAATTCCTGCGGGTGGCCACCAATGCCCGCCGCGCCGAGCAGGGCCACGAGGAGCTCGATACCTTCGCCTTTGAGGATCTGGTGCGCGAGCGCCTGCAGGTGGTGCAGATGGATCCGGCCTTCCTGGAGCGCTCGGTGAATGAGGGCTTCAGCGGCGGCGAGAAGAAGCGCAACGAGATCCTGCAGATGGCGCTGCTGGATCCCCTGGTGGCGATCCTCGATGAAACCGATTCCGGTCTCGATATCGATGCCCTGCGCATCGTGGCCGGTGGCGTAAACCAGCTGGCCAACGCCGACAACGCCACCCTGTTGATCACCCACTACCAGCGTCTGCTGGATGCGATCACCCCCGACTACGTGCACGTGATGGCGGCGGGCCGCATCCTGCGCACCGGCGGCAAG
>BJHC01000059.1 GCA_014191535.1 Cyanobium sp.
GGATCCAGAGCTGCGGGAGCTCTACGGGGAGCTCCTGGCCAGCGAGGCGCGCCATTTCGGCCTCTATTGGGTGCTGGCGGAGGAACGCCATGGCCGTGAGGCCACGGTGGCGCGGCTGGAGGCCCTGGCGCAGCTGGAGTGGGAAGCCCTCAGCGGTGAACTGGCCGACCCCCATGGCCTGCGCATGCATTCGGTGGGGGTGGCCGGCGGCTAATCCAGCAGCGGAAAGCGGGAGGCAATCGGGTCGCCGGTGAATGCGGCCACCCAGCCCTGCGGGTTATCAAAGAAACGGATGGCGCAGAACTGGGGGGCGCTGCCCATGTCAAACCAGTGCTTGGTGCCGGCGGGAACGCTGATCCAGTCGTCCTGTTCGCACAGCATCTGCAGCACCTCCTCGCCGATGTGCAGGCAGAACAGGCCCCTCCCCTCCACGAAGAAGCGCACCTCGTCTTCGCTGTGGGTGTGCTCCGCCAGGAATTTCTGGCGCAGGGCCTCCCGTTCGGGATGCTCCGGGGTCATGCGAATGGCATCCACCGTGGGGTAGGTGCCGCTGGCCTGCACCCGAGCAATCTCCGCGGCGTAGGCCGCGAGGATCTGCTCCGCTCCGGCGGCGGCCGGTAGCGCGGCGCGGGCTGGCCAGCGCTCAAAGCCGATGCCGCGCTCGGCCAGTTCGGATCGGATCAGGCCGGCGTCGTTGCTGGCGAAGCTGGGGATGGGATGGGGGCCTCCATCCACCGGAAAGATCTGCAGATGACTCACGGGCCTGTTCTGCGGAACGGGGCCAGCCTAGAAAGTCTTCAGATCCGTCCCCCAGCGCTTGCCGGTAGCCGTCGCCCCCCAGCCCCCTGGGCTCACCGTGGTGGGGGTGGGTCCGGGCGATCCGGAGCTGATCACCGTGGCGGCCCAGCGGGCGATCGAGGCCGCCACGGTGGTGGCCTATCCGGTGGCCCAACCGGAGGCGGAGGGCATGGCGGCCCGCATCGCCGAGCCCTGGATTGCGCCGGGGCAGCGGCGCTTGCCGTTGCTGTTCCCAATGGTGGTGGAGGCTGAGCCGCGGCGCCTGGCCTGGCATGCCGCCGCCGATGCCCTGGCGTCGGAGGTGGCCGCGGGCCAGCGGGTGGTGTTGCTGTGTGAGGGCGACAGTTCCCTGTATGCCAGCTGTTCCTATGCGCTGCTGGCGCTGGCTCAGCGCCATCCCACCTGCCCTGTGCGGGTCATCCCGGGCATCAGCGCGGCGGCGGCGGCGGCGGCGGCGGCCTCCAGCCAGGGGATGGTCTGGCCCCTGGCCCTGCAGCAGGAGGCCCTGTTGATCCGACCCACGCCGGAAACCCCGGAGCAGTTGGAGCAGCTGCTGGATCACGCCGCCACCACCGCCACGGTGTTGGCCCTGCTCAAGCTGGGCCGCCGCTGGCCTTGGGTGCGGGCCTGCCTGGAGGCGCGGGGGGTGCTGGAGCAGGCGCTGTTTGCGCAGCGGGTGGGCTGGCCCGATCAGCTGCTGGCGCCCGCCGCGGCGGTGGCCGCCGGCGAGCAGCCCTACTTTTCGTTGTTGTTGGTGCGTCAGAGCTGGCCGGAGGTGCTCCCATGACCGCGATCCAGTGGGGTGCCCTGCTGCACCCGGTGCTGATGATCCTGTTCGTCTACCCCGTGGTGGGGGCGACGATCCGCCTGGGGATTCTCGTGCGTGAAAAACGCCTGGGCATCACCGAGCAGCCCGCTCTGGTGCCGATCGAGCACGCCGACCACGGCCGTTGGCTCGCCACCGGCACCGTGGTGGCGGTGCTGGTGGCCCTGCTGTGGAGCTTCGCCAAGGCCGGTTTGACGCCGGTGCAGGGGGTGCCGCTGCTGGCGGTGGCGGCGGGATGCCTCGGCAGTGTGCTGGCCCTGTGGCGGGTGCGCCGGGCCGGCCTGCGGGCGGCCTTCGCCCTGCTGGCCTGGTTGGCGCTGCTGGCCCTGGGGCTGCAGCCCAGCGTGTGGCGCCTCAGTGATCACCCCTGGGAGCCCGCCTTCTGGCAATCGCATTTCTGGGCCGGCTGGCTCCTGTGCGGGCTGTTGCTGCTCTCCACCGCCGCCCGGCCGGAGCTGCAGCGCTCCCTGCCCTGGCGCCGGCTGCACATGGCCTCTGGCCTGTTGATGGCTCTGTTGTTGGCGGTGCAGGCCATCAGTGGCTGCCGCGATCTCTTTCAGATCGCCCTGCACAGCTAGGCCGGCAGGCCTGCGGCCGCTTGATCCAGCAGCTCCAGGGCCGCCGCCGGCGTGGGGGCCCGCATCAGGGCATGGCGCAGTTGCGGCGCCCCGGCGAAGCCCGTGCAGGTCCAGCCCATGTGTTTGCGGGCGATCAGCAGGCCGTGGTCGCCGCGGCTGGCCACCAGGGCTCGCAGTTGCTCCGCCGCCAGCTGAATCCGCTCCAGGGCGCCGGGGGTGGCGGGCACGGGGCGGCCGCTGAGGACCGCATCGATCTGCCCCACCAGCCACGGGGCCCCCATGCTGCCGCGTCCCACCATCACCCCATCGGCGCCGGTGGCGTCCAGGCAGCGCAGGGCGTCGGCGGGGCTGTTCACATCCCCGTTGGCGATCAGGGGAATCGCCAGGGCCCGCTTCACGGCGGCGATGGCGCTCCAATCGGCGCTGCCCTTGAAGCCCTGCTCACGGCTGCGGCCGTGCAGGGTGAGCAATTGGGCGCCGGCGCTCTCCAGCTGGCGGCACCAGGTCACGGCCGCCTCTGCCCGGTCGGCGCCGGGGTCGAGGCCGCACCAGCCCAGCCGGGTTTTCACCGTCACGGGGATCTGAACGGCGGCCGCCACCGACTCCACGATGCGCACCGCCAGCTGCGGCTCACGGATCAGGCCGCTGCCGCCGCCCTTCTTGGCGATCTTCTTCACGGGGCAGCCCATGTTGATGTCGATCAGGAAGGCCCCCGCCGCCTCCGCCCGCCGGGCCGCTTCCGCCATGGCGGCGGGGCGGTGATCAAACAGCTGCACCCCGATCGGGCCGGCTTCGCTGGCGAGCTCCTCCACCTTCATGAGGCCATGGCCCAACTCCAGGCTGGTGGCATTCACCATCTCGGTGAACAGCAGCGCATCGGGGGCCCAGCGGCGCACCAGACCGCGGAAGATGCGATCGCTCACCCCCGCCAACGGCGACTGCAGCACCCGGCAGCGCAACTGGCGCGGCGTGCCATGGCCCGCCAGCTGCAGGGCCTCCGGGGGCAGGGGTGGGGTGTGGATCATGGTGATCCGATTGTGATGCCCCCGGTCGATGGCGCTGGATCCCTTCCCCTTGAGCCGTCCGCTGCTGGAGGCGGTGCTGGCGGATCGCACCAGCGACCGTTTCGTGTGTGAGCTGATCTGGCCGCGGCTGGGCTACGGCCTCGATGGCGAGGGCCGCTGGGCCGCCGGGCCCGCCACGGCGGAGGCCTGGCGCCAGGCCTTTCCGCTGGAGCCCCAGTTCATCGCCGAGCGGCCCGCCAGCGTGGCCCTCACCCGCTCCATCGCCAAGCCGCACAAGCAACTGTTGAAGGAGCAGCTGGGGTTTGCCGGCTACCGCATCGGCGAGCTCTACCCCCGCCGCACCCGCCGCGCCACGGCGGTGAACTGGTTGCTGGCCCACCTGGCCGAGCGGGGCGAGCCCCTGGCGGACCAGGGGCCGTTGCCACCCCTGCTGGAGCAACCCGCCGATCCGGTGGCGGGCCATCCGGGCGACCTGCCGATCTCCTGAGGGCCGGCGGGTTCAGCCGATCACGACTGGATGGTGACGGGGGTGCCCACGGGGGTGTTTTCAAACAGCCAGCGGGCGTGGGGGCTGGGGATGCGGATGCAGCCGTGGCTGCGGGGCACCCCGAAGGCCTCGCCCGCGGCCTCCTGCCAGGGGGCGCCATGCATGCAGATGGCGCCGTTTTCGGTGATGCACATGGCCCAGGGCACCCCCGGGGCCACGTAGCCCCGGCCGCGCATGGTGACGCTGCGGTCTTTGGTGAAAACCTGCCCTTCGCCGGTGGGGGTGGGGCTGGTGGCCTTGCCGGTGCTCACCAGCACGGTGCGCACCAGTTCCTGTTGGGGGTTGTAGACGTAGAGCTTCTGGTCGGAGAGGTCGACCACGATTGCGGCGATCAGTTCCACCATCGCGGGTGGCCGCCCGGGCGGCTGGGAAGAAACACCCTTCCCTTAGCGAGACTCAGTGCGTCGCATCCTGCGACCCTTGGAAAGTTTTCGGCTTCCGCGGCATCCCTGTCGGCCCCTCAGTCCGCCGGTTGCGCCGGGGGCTGGCCTGTAGGGTCAAAGCAGGACAGTTGTCGTCATAACCCCTTGGCCTTGCCGGTCGTCGCCATCATTGGCCGCCCCAATGTGGGCAAATCCACCCTGGTGAATCGGCTTTGCCGCAGCCGGGAAGCGATCGTCCATGACGAGCCCGGTGTGACGCGCGATCGCACCTATCAGGACGGCTACTGGCGGGACCGCCACTTCAAGGTGGTGGACACCGGCGGCCTGGTGTTTGACGACGACAGCGAGTTTCTGCCGGAGATCCGCGAGCAGGCCAACTTGGCCCTGACGGAGGCCTCTGTGGCCCTGGTGATCGCCGATGGCCAGCAGGGCCTCACGGCGGCCGACGAATCGATCGCGGAGTGGCTGCGCGGCCACAACGTGCCGGTGATGCTGGCGGTGAACAAGTGCGAGTCGCCGGAAGCGGGCCTGTCGATGGCGGCCGAGTTCTGGAGCCTGGGCCTGGGGGAACCCCACCCGATTTCGGCCATCCACGGCGCCGGCACCGGCGACCTGCTGGACAAGTTGGTGGAGCACCTGCCCCCCACCGAGGAATTGGAGGGTGAGGAGCCGATTCAGCTGGCGATCGTGGGTCGCCCCAACGTGGGCAAATCCAGCCTGCTCAATGCCATCTGCGGGGAGAAGCGGGCGATCGTGAGCCCGATCCGCGGCACCACCCGCGACACGATCGACACCACCATCGAGCGCGACGGTCACACCTGGAAAATCCTCGATACCGCCGGCATCCGTCGCAAGCGCTCGGTGAACTACGGGCCCGAGTTCTTCGGCATCAACCGCAGCTTCAAGGCGATTGAGCGCTCCGATGTCTGCGTGCTGGTGATCGATGCGCTCGATGGGGTCACGGAGCAGGATCAGCGCCTGGCGGGCCGCATTGAAGAGGAGGGCCGCGCCTGCGTGGTGGTGGTGAACAAGTGGGATGCAATCGAGAAGGATTCCCACACCATGCCCGCCATGGAAAAGGAGCTGCGAGCCAAGCTCTATTTCCTCGATTGGGCGCCGATGCTGTTCACCTCGGCCCTCACCGGCCAGCGGGTGCTGAGCCTGTTTGCCATCGCCGCCGTGGCCGTGGAGCAGCACCGCCGCCGGGTGAGCACGTCGGTGGTGAATGAGGTGCTGCAGGAGGCGGTGAGCTGGCGCTCGCCCCCCACCAGCCGCGGCGGCCGCCAAGGGCGCATCTACTACGGCACCCAGGTGGCCACCCGGCCACCGAGTTTCACGTTGTTCGTGAACGACCCCAAACTGTTTGGCGACACCTACCGCCGCTACGTGGAGCGTCAGATCCGGGAGGGGCTGGGCTTTGAGGGCTCGCCGTTGAAGTTGTTCTGGCGCGGCAAGCAGCAGCGCGATGCCGAGAAGGATCTGGCGCGGCAGCAGGCGCGCGGCCGCTGAGCGGATGCCCCTCTGATGGATTGGCTGCGCCAGATCCCCATCGGGCAATACGTGGATGGCAGCGGCAGCTGGCTGCGGGATCTGGATCCTCGGCTCAAGCTCGCCTGGACTCTCGCCTTTCTGCTGACGCCGATCCTGGCCGGCCCCTGGTGGCGGCTGGCGCTGGTGGGGCTGTTGCTGGTGATCACCGCCGCCAGCGGCTTGCCCTGGCGCCTCTGGCGCCGCACCCTGCCGCTGCTGCTGGCGCTGGCTCTGTTGGTGGGTGTGCTGGCGGCGTTGCTGCCCACCGATGCCCTGCAGCCGGCCCCCGTCTCGCGCCCCCCCACCGAGCTTCGGCTCGCCCCGGAGCAGCGGGGGATGCGGTGGGAGCTGGTGCGCTGGGGCCCCCTGCAGCTGGGCCCCGTTCCCCTGGGCCCCTTGGTGATCACCCGCCGCTCGGCGGAGCTGGGCCTCAACAGCGCCACCCTGCTGGTCACCGTGATCCACAGCGCCAACCTGCTGCTGCTCACCACGCCGCCCGAGAGTTTGGTGTGGGGTATGGGCTGGTGCCTGGCGCCCTTGGGGCGGTTGGGGGTGCCGGTGGAGCGGCTGGGGTTCACCCTGCTGTTGTCGCTGCGGTTTCTGCCCCTGGTGCAGGAGGAGTTTCAGAACCTGCTGCGGTCGGTGGCCACCCGTTCGGTGAATCTGCGCCGCCTTGGCTGGCAGGCCTCCCTGGGGTTGGTGCTGGCCCTGGGGGAGCGGCTGCTGGCCAATGTGCTGTTGCGGGCTGAACAGGGTGCGGAGGCCCTGGTGGCCCGTGGCGGCCGTTGGATTGCTCCGGATCAGCTGCTGCGCGCTCCCCTGGGGCGCCGGCCCCTGCAGTGGTGTGCAGGGCTGGGGTTGTTGCTGTTGCTGGGGCTGCGGTGGAGGTACGGTGACCGTTGATTGGTTGCCGTTGGCACAGACACGCCGGGTTAAGTCGTGAACACCGAGCGCTACCTCAATCACCCCACGTTTGGCCTGCTGTACCGCGTGGCGGAAGCCGGAGAGGGTCGCGATCTCTACGCGACGCTCTATGCCCAGCGCATGTTTTTTGTGGTGACGCTGCAGGAGCGTGGTGCGCAATTTGAGGTGATTCCGCTCATGGATGCCCGCCACATCGCAGAGCAGAACCTGGCCCGCGCCCGGCGGCAAAGCCCCGAGCTGCACAGCAGCTGGCGACAATTGTTCGACAAAACCTTCATCTAGCCCCTTGACTGCAGCCCCCGGCGCCGCCGACCGCCTGCGGCACCTGCAGGCTCAGTTGCCGCCCCACACGCGCCTGTTGGCGGTGAGCAAGGGCCAGAGCGCCGAGGCCATGCGCACCCTGGTGGAGTTGGGCCAGCGCAGCTTCGGGGAGAGTCGGCTGCAGGAGGCCACCCTCAAGCAGGAGGCGCTGGCGGATCTGGGGCCGTTGGATTGGCATTTCATCGGCCATCTGCAGGCCAACAAGGTGCGGCCGGTGCTGCAGCGCTTCGGCACCCTGCACTCGATCGATTCGCTCGCCTTGGCGCAGCGCACGGCCCGCATCGCCGCGGAGGAGGGCGTGGCCCCCCAGGTGCTGCTGCAGGTGAAATTGCGCGATGACCCCAGCAAAGGGGGGTTCAGCCGAGAGGACCTGCTGGAGGCCTGGCCGCAGCTGCAGGCCCTGGAGCCCCTGCGCATCACCGGACTGATGACCATGGCGCCCCTGGGGTTGGCGCCTGAGCAGCGGGAGGCGTTGTTCCGCGAGTGCGCTGCTCTGGCAAGGGATCTCGGGTTGTCTGAGCTGTCGATGGGTATGAGCGGCGACTGGCCGGAGGCCGCCCGGGCCGGCAGCACCTGGGTGCGTCTTGGTTCGGCGCTGTTCGGTTCACGAACCTGATCGGGATCATTTGCTTAAAAACTTGCAAGCGAAGCCCTTGTCAGTGTTGATGTGGGACGCTATTTAGGTTCAGTGCAAGCCTGAGGATTCGAGGTGTCGTTGCTTTCCCGCCTTCGTGCCGTTGTCTCCGGTGATGACTACCTGGATGGCTACGACGACG
>BJHC01000060.1 GCA_014191535.1 Cyanobium sp.
CCGGTGTTCTGCGGCGGCCTCGACTTCACCAAACCGGTGAACGCCTTCTTCTACGACCCGATCAACCCCGACCAGCCCCTGGTGGATGGGGTGGTGTCGCTCACCGGTTTTGCCCTGGTGGGGGGTCCGGCCCGGCAGGACCACCCCAAGGCGATCGAGGTGCTGAAGAAGCTCAACCGCCCCTACATGGTGGCCCTGCCACTGGTGTTCCAGACCACCCAGGAATGGGAGGAGAGCGACCTGGGTCTGCACCCGGTGCAGGTGGCCCTGCAGATCGCCATCCCCGAACTCGATGGCGCCATTGAGCCGATCGTGCTGAGCGGCCGCGACGACGCCACCGGCAAGGCCCACACCCTGCAGGACCGCGTGGAGGCCATCGCCGAGCGCTCGATCCGTTGGGCGTCGCTGCGCATCAAGCCCCGCAGCGCCAAGAAGTTGGCGATCACCGTGTTCAGCTTCCCGCCCGACAAGGGCAACGTGGGCACCGCCGCCTACCTGGATGTGTTCGGCTCCATCCATCGCGTGATGGAGGAGATGCGCGCCCAGGGCTACGACGTGAGCGACCTGCCCGCCAACCCCAAGGCGCTGATGGAAGCGGTGCTCAAGGACCCCGAGGCCCTCGAGGGCTCACCGGAGCTGGCCATCGCCCACCGCATGAGCGTGGAGGAGTACGAGCGGCTCACCCCCTATTCCGAGCGCCTGGAGGAGAACTGGGGCAAGCCCCCCGGCACCCTCAACACCGACGGCACCAACCTGCTGATCTTCGGCCGCCACTTCGGCAACGTGTTCGTTGGCGTGCAGCCCACCTTCGGCTACGAAGGCGACCCGATGCGGCTGCTCTACTCCCGCAGCGCCAGCCCCCACCACGGCTTTGCCGCTTACTACACCTACCTGGAGAAGGTGTGGGGCGCCGATGCGGTGCTGCACTTCGGCACCCATGGCTCCCTGGAGTTCATGCCCGGCAAGCAGATGGGCATGAGCGAAACCTGCTACCCCGATTCGCTGATTGGGGCCCTGCCCAACCTCTACTACTACGCCGCCAACAACCCCAGCGAAGCCACCATCGCCAAGCGGCGCGGCTACGCCGAAACCATCAGCTACCTGACGCCACCCGCCGAAAACGCCGGCCTCTACAAGGGCCTCAAGGAGCTGGGGGAACTGGTGGGCTCCTACCAGCAACTGCGGGAGGGATCCCGCGGGGTGCAGATCGTGAATGCCGTGGTGGAAACGGCGCGCCAGTGCAACCTCGATAAGGATGTGGAGCTGCCGGAGGTGGATGCCTCCGAGCTCGACCTCGACGGCCGCGACGGCGTGGTGGGCGCCGTGTACCGCCAGCTGATGGAGATCGAGAGCCGGCTGCTGCCCTGCGGCCTGCACACCATCGGCAAGCCCCCCACCGCCGAGGAGGCCATCGCCACCCTGGTGAACATCGCCGCCCTGGAGCGCGACGAAGACGGCATCCGCAGCCTGCCGGCCCTGCTGGCGGAGAGCCAGGGCCGCACCATCGAAGCGGTTTACAAGGGCAACGACGACGGCGTGCTCGCCGATGTGGAGCTCAACCGCGTGATCACGGAGACCTCCCGTGCCGCCGTGGGCGCCATGGTGAAGGCGGTCACCGGCAACGACGGCCGTGTGACCCTGCGCCGCAACTTCGGCTGGTTCTTCGGCCTGCTGGAGCGCTTCGGCTTCCAGCTGCCCAGCCCCTGGCTGGCCGCCTGCCGCAGCGCCGGCTTCCCCGATGTGGACCAGGCCGAGCTCGACAAGCTGTTCGGCTACCTGCAGTTCTGCCTGGAGCAGGTGTGCGCCGACCTGGAGATGCAGAGCCTGCTGCGGGCCCTCGACGGCGAATACGTGCTGCCGGGCCCCGGCGGCGATCCGATCCGCAACCCCGGCGTGCTGCCCAGTGGCAAAAACCTCCACGCGCTCGATCCCCAGGCCATTCCCACCCGGGCCGCCATCGCCGCCGCCAAGGGCGTGGTGGACAAGCTGATCGAGCGCCAGAGGCAGGAACAGGGCACCTGGCCCGAAACCATCGCCTGCGTGCTCTGGGGCACCGACAACATCAAGACCTACGGCGAATCCCTGGCCCAGATCCTCTGGTTCATCGGCGTGCGGCCCGTGCCCGATTCCCTCGGCCGGGTGAACAAGCTCGAGCTGATTTCCCTGGAGGAGCTGGGCCGGCCCCGCATCGATGTGGTGGTGAACTGCAGCGGCGTGTTCCGCGACCTGTTCATCAACCAGATGGCCCTGATCGACCAGGGCGTGAAGATGGCCGCCGAGGCCGATGAGCCCCTGGAGATGAACTTCGTGCGCCGCCACGCCCAGGAGCAGGCCGCCAAGGAGGGCATCTCCCTGCGGGATGCCGCCACCCGTGTGTTCTCCAACGCCAGCGGCAGCTACAGCTCCAACGTCAACCTGGCGGTGGAGAACAGCACCTGGGAGGAGGAGAACGAACTGCAGGAGATGTACCTCTCCCGCAAAACCTTCGCCTTCAACGCCGACAACCCCGGCGAGATGAACCAGAAGCGCGAGGTGTTCGAGTCGGTGATGAAGACCGCCGACGTGACCTTCCAGAACCTCGACTCCGCCGAGATCTCACTCACCGATGTGAGCCACTACTTCGACAGCGACCCCACCAAGCTGATCCAGGGCCTGCGGGACGACGGCAAAGCGCCGTCCAGCTACATCGCTGACACCACCACCGCCAACGCCCAGGTGCGGTCCCTGAGCGAAACCATCCGCCTCGACTCCCGCACCAAGCTGCTCAACCCCAAGTGGTACGAGGGCATGCTCAACAGCGGCTACGAGGGGGTGCGCGAGGTGGCCAAACGGCTCAACTTCACCCTCGGCTGGAGTGCCACCAGCGGTGCCGTGGACAACTTCGTGTACGAGGAGGCCAACGACACCTTCATCAACGACCCGGAGATGCGCAAGCGGCTGATGGAGCTCAACCCCCACAGCTTCCGCCGCATCGTGGGCACCCTGCTGGAGGTGAATGGCCGCGGTTATTGGGAAACCTCCGACGAGAACATCCAGCAACTGCAGGAGATCTACCAGGAGATCGAAGACCGCATCGAAGGGGTCAGCGAGGGCTGAACGCGGCCTGGCTGAATGCTTCCCCAGGGGGAGCGAAGCTGCCCCCTAAGATCCCGCCCCAATGCCCGTCCACCATTCCTGATGAAGCTGAATCTGGGCTGTGGCCCCCGTCGACTCGAAGGATGGGTCAATGTCGACACGGTCGCCGGATTCAACCCTGATCGGGTGATGGATTTGGATCAGACCCCCTGGGATCTGCCCGACGGAGTGGCCGAGGAGGTGCTCCTCAACCACGTGCTCGAGCATCTCGGCGCGAGCACCGCGAGCTTTTTGGGGGTGATGGGCGAGCTCTACCGGGTGTGTTGCGATGGCGCGCTAATCCGGATCAACGTGCCCCATCCCCTGCATGAGCACTACCGAACCGACCCCAGCCATGTGCGGCCGGTGACGCCCCAAACCCTCTCGATGTTCTCCCAAGCGGAATGCGACCAGGCGGCGGCGGTGGCGTCACCGATGACCCCCTGGGCTCACATCCTCGGGGTGGATTTCGAACTGGCGTCGGTGCAGTACGTGCCGGATGCCCACACCGAGACCGTGCTGCGGGAACGGGGGGTCCTGCGCCAGGACGACCGTGCTGAAGACTTCGCCGAGATCTTCGCCAACCTGATCGCCGAGATCCGCATGGAACTGCGGGTGCGCAAGCCAGCCACGCGGGCCGAGGGTCAACCCGCCTAGCGGTTCAGGTCGGCACACGCCAGATCGCGTCAGCCATGCGGACGGCCTGCACCATGGGCCTGCCGTCGTGCACCCGCACCACATCCACACCGGCGGCGGCGCAGTGGGCCACCACCGCGGCGGTGCCCCAGATGCGGGCACGGGGCCTGGGCTCATCCAACACCGCACCGATGAAGCGCTTGCGGGAGGGGCCCACCAGCAGCGGAACCCCCTCCGCCCGCAGCTGCGGCAGCCCGCGCAGCAGCTCGAGATTCTGCGCATGGGTCTTGGCGAACCCCAAGCCCGGGTCCCAGATCAACTGCCTCTGCTGCACCCCCACCGCCAGGGCCCGCTCGCTGGCCTGCCGCAATTCCTGCAGCACCCCCTGCACCACGCCGGCGTCGCCGTACTCCACCAGAGCATCCATGGTCTGGCTGTCGCCGCGGGAGTGCATCAGCACCAGCGGGCAGCCCACCTGGGCCACCAGGGGCAGCAACGCCGGATCCCGCCGCCCACCGCTGACGTCGTTGATCCAATCCGCCCCCGCCGCCAGGGCCGCCTGCGCCACGGCCGCATGGAACGTATCCACCGAGAGGATCACATCCGGCAGGGCCGAACGAATCGCCCTCAGCGCCGGCAGCAGCCGCTCCAGCTCCCCCTCCACGCCGATGCAGTCGGCCCCCGGGCGGGTGCTCTGGGCCCCCAGGTCGAGCAGCTCCACCCCCTCGGACACCAGGCGCCTGGCCTGGGCAAGGGCGCGGTCAGGGCGGTCAAAGCGGCCACCATCGCTGAAGGAATCGGGGGTGAGATTGATCACCCCCATCACATGGGTGCGCTGACCCCAGCGCAGTGCCATCAGGCCGCCACGGGAACCTGGTAATTGGCGATGCGGGCGAAGCCCTCCGGATCCAGGGAGGCACCGCCCACCAGCACGCCGTCGATGTCGCTCTGGGCCATCAGCTGATCGATGTTGGCGGGGTTCACCGAACCGCCGTACTGGATCACCACCTCGGGATACCCCACCCACTGGCGGATCAGCCCACAGATGCGGTTGGCCTCCGCCGCTTCGCAGGTTTTGCCGGTGCCGATGGCCCAGATCGGCTCATAGGCCACGATCAGGCGGGCGGGATCCAGGCCATCCACCCCCTGCTCCACCTGACGGCGGATCACCCGTTCGGCCTCTCCGGCCTCACGCTGGGAATCGCTTTCGCCCACGCACAGGATCGGCACGATGCCGTGCTTCTGGGCGCTGCGGGCCCGCAGGTTGATCTGCTCGTCGGTCTCGCTGTAGTACTTGCGCGGTTCGCTGTGGCCCACGATCGCGTGGGTCACGCCGTGCTCCATCAGCATCGGGGCCGAGATCATGCCGGTGAAGGCCCCCTTCTCCTGCCAATGGATGTTCTGGGCAGAGAGGTGAATGCCGCTGCCCGCCAGGGCGGCGCTGGCGGTGGGGATGGCGATGAACGGAGGCGCCAGCACCACGGTGCGGTCGGCCGGCAGGTTGGCCACCAGGGGCTTGAAGGCGTCGGCAAAAGCCTGCGCTTCGGCGCAGGTCATGTGCATCTTCCAGTTGCCTGCGATGACGGCCTTGCGCACAGCGTCCAGGGGTTAATCAGCCCCTAAACCTAAAGGCTGCCCGGTTGTGGCCGGTAGGGGGCTCGGCCGTTGGTGGCCTAGGGCTGGGGAACCACCACGGTTTGGCCCGCCACCTCGACACGGTCGCCGGGCTTGAGTTTGCGGCCGCGACGGGTTTCCTGGAAGCCATTCACGCGCACCTCGCCGCCCTGAATCCGCAGCTTGGCCTCGCCGCCGGTGCCCACCAGCGCTTGCCATTTGAGGAACTGATCCAGGCGGATCGGCCCGTCGCCAACGGGTGCGGCCAAAAAAGCGCTGATAGCTTGCCCCGATGCTCGCACCCTCCACGGCCGGCTTCCGGCGCCTGTTGCCGCTGCTGAAGCCCTACCGCACGGCCCTGCTGGCCGGTGGGCTGTGCATGCTCGTGTTCGTGGCCTGCTGGCCGCTGCTGGCCTGGCTGGCGGGGCAGTTGATTCCGGCCATCGGCGCTGGCGATTTCGGCCGCGTGCTGCAGGTGATCAGCCTGGCCCTGGCGGTGTTCATGCTGCAGAAGGTGGCCCAGTTCGGCCAGGACACCCTGCTGGCGGGTCCCGCCCTGCGGGTGAGCCAGGAGCTGCGCCGCGGGCTGTTCGCCCGGCTGCAGCGGCTGGATTTCGGCGTGCTGGAGAAGCTCTCCGCGGGTGATCTCACCTACCGCCTCACCGAGGACGCCGATCGGGTGGGGGAGGTGATCTACAAAACGATTCAGGACACCACCCCCTCGGCCCTGCAGCTGGTGGTGGTGTTCGGCTACATGGTCTGGCTGGACTGGAAGCTGTCCGTGGGCACGCTGCTGCTGGCACCGCTGGTGGCGGTGCTGGTGAGCCTGTTCGGCGCCAAGGTGATGGGGGCCGCCGAGAAGAGCCAGAAGCAGGTGAGCGAGTTGGCCGCCCTGTTGGGGGAGGCCATCGCCGGGCTGCCCCTGGTGCGCGCCTTCGCCGCCGAACCCTGGCTGCAACAACGCTTCGAAACCGAAATCGACCTGCACCGCCGCGCCCGCTACCGCACCCAGCGGTTGCTGGCCCTGCAGTACCCCGTGGTGGGTTTCCTGGAGGCGGCCGGCATCCTGGCGGTGCTGTTGATGGGGGCGGCCCGCATCCAGAGCGGCGACCTCACCGGCCAGGGGTTCAGCAGCTATGTGGCGGCGCTGCTGATGCTGATTGACCCCATCAGCCATCTCACCACCAACTTCAACGAATTCCAGCAGGGTCAGGCCTCGCTCAAGCGCCTGCGCCAGATCGAACGGGAGGCGGTGGAGCCGCCGGATCGACCCCATGCCCAGGCCCTGGGCCCCGTGGCGGGGGAGCTGGCCCTGGAGCAGGTGAGCTTCGGCTACGACGCCGAACAACCGGTGCTGCGCCAACTGAGCCTGCAGGTGAAACCCGGCCAGGTGGTGGCCCTGGTGGGCCCCTCTGGCGCCGGTAAAAGCACCCTGTTTTCGCTGCTGCTGCGCTTCAACACCGCCCAGAGCGGTCGCGTGCTGCTCGATGGCCGCGACCTGGCGGACCTGCGGGCCAGCGAACTGCGCAAGGCCATCGCGCTGGTGCCCCAGCAGAGTGCCGTGTTCTCCGGCACCGTGGCGGAGGCGATTGCCTTCGGCCGGCCCGCCAGCCTGGAGCAGATCCAGGCGGCGGCACGGCTGGCCAATGCCGATGGCTTCATCGAAGCCCTGCCCGACGGCTACCAGGCCCGGGTGGAGGAGCGCGGCAGCAACTTCTCCGGCGGCCAACTGCAGCGGCTGGCCATCGCCCGGGCGGTGCTGGGGGACCCGGCGGTGCTGCTGCTGGATGAGGCCACCAGCGCCCTGGATGCCGAATCGGAGCAGGCGGTGCAGCGGGGCTTGGATCAGGCCATGGCGGGCCGCACCGTGCTGGTGATTGCCCACCGCCTCTCCACCGTGCAGGAAGCGGATTCGATCGTGGTGCTGGAACACGGGCAGATCGTGGATCAGGGCAACCACGACCTGCTGATCAGCCGCCCGGGCCGCTACCGCGACCTGTGCGAGCGCCAGCTCATCCGCGGAGCCTGAACGCCCCATAACCTGGGCCCACGACCCAACGGCCATGAGCGAGGCGCCCATCCCCCCGCAATGGGAATACCGGGTGATCCACATCAACGTGGACAACCGCACCCCTCCCCAGCCGCCGGACCCCCAGGTGGCCAGCCAGAAGCTGGGGGGCACCCTGAGCCCGGAGTTCATCAGCCGCGAATTTCCCCAGCAATACGGCCCGGAGCAGCGGGCCCAGGCGGCCCCAAAGCACCCGGCGGAGCAGCTGCAGCCCTTCCTCAACCTGCTGGGCAAGGAGGGCTGGGAGATGACCACCACC
>BJHC01000061.1 GCA_014191535.1 Cyanobium sp.
GCCCCCCCAGCAGGGCCAGCAGGGGCCCCAGCGGCAGGGTGAAGCGGGTGTGCACCAGGCTGAACAACACCGCCTGGAGCCCCAGGGCCCGTTGGGCCCCCAGCAGCAGGCTCAGCTCCCCCAGCAGCCAGCCGCGGAACAGCAGTTCCTCCGCAAAGCCCACCCCCAACCCCAGGGCCACGCCATTGAGCAGCAGGCCGGCGTTGAGCTGGGGTTGCCAGCGCAGCTGCCCCAGGGCCGCCAGCCCCAGCGCCACCAGGGCCAGCAAGCCGGCGGCTTTGAGCAGCCCCCGCACCAGCGCCTTGGCGACGGCCGCGGCGGTGGCCTCAACCCCAAGGCTGCGCCAGGGGTGCTCGCTGCCCCAGGTGCGCCGCAGGCGCCAGGGCAGGCTGAGCAGCAGCGCCAGCACGGCGGGCCCCGCCGCCAGGGCCGCCCGTTGGTCGGCGATCACGCCCGCCACACCCAGGAGCCACTGCCCCCCCAGAAACACCGCCACCAGGGTGAGGGGATAGAGCAGCGTTCCCCACCAGTGCAGCCGCGGCGGTGCTGGGGATTGCATCACTCCTCCGGTTCGATCGTGCTGGAGAGCCCCTTGGCCTTGAGGGTTTCGCTGTAAAACTCCGCCGGCTCCAGGTCGCACACGATCACCAGACCCACGCCGGTGTTGTGGGCCTCCAGCATCACGGCGATGGCGTCCTGCTCACTGAGGGAGGGCACCACCTGCCGCAGGGTGCTCACCACGTATTCCATGGTGTTCACCGGGTCGTTGTGGAGCAGCACCTTGTAGCGGGGTGAGGGCTTGCGCACCCGCTCCGGGGCCTTCTCCAGTACCGCCGCTCCGCCGGTTTCGCGGCTGGGGGTTTGGGTGGCTTGAATCATCATGGCGAGCTCCGGCATGACGAACGCGGACTTTAGGCAGGCGTTCAAGCGGCTGCCGCCGCCCCCAGGGCGTTGTGAATGCGGCGCATGGCCTCCTCCACGTTGGCGCGGCTGTTGAAGGCCGACAGCCGGAAGTACCCCTCGCCGGCGGCGCCAAAGCCGCTGCCGGGGGTGCCCACCACATGGGCCTGGCTGAGCAGCAGATCAAAGAAGCCCCAGGAGTCGACCCCCTGCGGTGTTTTGATCCACACGTAGGGGGCCTGCTCGCCGCCGTACACCTGCAGGCCGGCCGCCTGCAGCTCCCGCCGGATGATCGCAGCGTTCTCCATGTAGAAGGCGATCAGGGCCTTCACCTGGGCCTGTCCCTCCGGGGAATACACCGCCTCAGCGCCGCGCTGCACGATGTAGCTGACGCCGTTGAACTTGGTGCACTGGCGGCGGTTCCAGAGGCCCCAGAGCTCCACGCGCTCGCCGTTGGCGGCCGTGCCCATCAGGCCGCGGGGCACCACGGTGAGGGCACAGCGGGTGCCGGTGAAGCCGGCGTTTTTGGAGAAGGAGCGGAATTCGATCGCGCACTCACGGGCTCCGTCGATCTCGTAGATCGAGTGGGGCAGGGAGGGGTCCTGAATGAAGGCCTCGTAGGCGGCGTCGAACAGGATCAGCGCGCCGTTGGCACGGGCGTAATCCACCCAGGCCTGGAGCTGGGCCCTGGTGGCCACCGCACCGGTGGGGTTGTTGGGGAAGCACAGGTAGATCAGATCCACCGGTTGGCTGGGGATCTGGGCGGTGAAGCCGTTGTCGGCGTTGATGGGGAGGTAGGTGAGGCCGCCGTACTGGCCGGCGTCATCGGCATCACCGGTGCGCCCCGCCATCACGTTGCTGTCCACATACACCGGATACACCGGGTCGGTGACGGCGATGCGGTTGCCCTCCCCCAGGATGTCCAGGATGTTGGCGCTGTCGCACTTGGAGCCGTCCGACACGAAGATCTCCTCCGCCGAGATCGCGCAGCCACGGGCCTGGAAGTCGTGGCGGGCGATCGCCTCCCGCAGCCACAGGTAGCCCTGCTCCGGGCCGTAGCCGTGGAAGCCCTCGCGGGTGCCCATCTCATCGATGGCCGCCTTCATGGCGCTGCGGCAGGCCTCGGGCAGCGGTTCGGTGACATCGCCGATGCCCAGGCGAATGATCGCTGCCTCGGGGTTGGCTTCGCTGAAGGCCTTCACCCGCCGGGCGATTTCAGGGAACAGATAGCCCGCCTTGAGCTTGAGGTAGTTGCCGTTGACCTGGGCCATCACCACTGCGGCCCCGTCGGGCCCCGTTGAACTGGGCGGATTGTCCTATGGCGCCGGCACGGCATGGGCCCGCGGTGCCGCAGCGCCGGGCTGCATACGATCGAGGCAGTGCTGTCCGGGCCGCCTTGACCTCCGCTGCGTCGGTGCCGTTGGCCGCACCCCTGGCCTCACCCCCGGATGCACCGGTGGACTTTGCCGCCCTGGTGGATCGCACCATCGCCAAGCCCGGCCGTTACCTGGGCAATGAGCTGGGGGTGCAGCCGCGCGACTGGGATCAGGCCTGGGCGAAGGCGGGCGTGCGTTGGGCCCTCACCTACCCCGAGATCTACGAGGTGGGCTCCAGCAACACCGGCCACATCATTCTCTATTCGATCCTCAACAGCCTCCCCGGCCAGATCTGCGACCGCAGCTATCTGCCCGGCCCTGATCTGGCGGAGCGGCTGCGCCAGCGCGGCGAGGCTCTGTTTGCGGTGGAGAGCCGCCGGCCGTTGCCGGCATTCGACATCCTCGGCTTTTCGCTCAGCTACGAGCTGGGGGCCACCAACATCCTGGCGATGCTGGAGCTGGCCCAGATCCCGATCCGGGCCACAGATCGCGGCGATCGGCCCCTGGCTGATCCGGCGTCACCGCCACTGATTTTTGCCGGTGGTCCCACCGCCACCAGCAACCCGGAGCCCTTTGCCGCCTTCTTCGATTTCGTTGTGCTCGGCGATGGCGAGGAGGTGTTGCCGGAGATCGGCCTGGTGGTGGCTGAAGCCAAGGCCGCCGGCCTGAGCCGCCGGGAGCTGCTGATCGATCTGGCCCAGGTGCCGGGGGTCTATGTGCCGTCGCTGTATGGCCCCGGGGCGGATGGCGTCACCCTGGTGCCGCTGCTGCCAGGGGTTCCGGCGCGGGTGCTGCGCCGCACCGCCACGCCAATGCCGCACTACGCCATGGGGCTGGTGCCGCACATCGAAACCGTGCACGACCGGCTCACGGTGGAGATCCGCCGCGGCTGCACCCGCGGCTGCCGCTTCTGCCAGCCCGGCATGCTCACGCGCCCGGCCCGGGATGTGGAGCCCGAGGCGGTGATCGAGGCGATCGAGACCGGCATGGAGCGCACCGGGTATTCCGATTTCTCGCTGCTGTCGCTGAGCTGCTCCGACTACCTGGCCCTGCCGGCCGTGGGGGTGGAGCTGCGCAATCGTCTGGCGGACAAGAACGTGAGCCTCACCCTGCCCAGCCAGCGGGTGGATCGCTTTGACAGCAACATCGCCCACATCCTGGGGGGCACCCGCCGTGCCGGGCTCACCTTTGCGCCCGAGGCCGGCACCCAGCGCCTGCGGGACATCGTCAACAAGGGGCTCACCGATGCGGAGCTGCTGCGGGGCATTCGCACCGCCATGGAGAACGGCTACCGCAAGATCAAGCTCTATTTCATGATCGGCCTGCCCGGGGAAACCGACGCCGACGTGCTCGGGATCGCCGACACCTGCCGGGGGCTGCAGCAGCAATGCCGCGACCTGGGGCGGTTGGAGCTCAACCTCACCATCTCCAACTTCACCCCCAAGCCGCACACCCCCTTCCAGTGGCACAGCGTGAGCACGGCCGAGTTTGCCCGCCGGCAACAGCTGTTGCGCGATGCCCTGCGGCCCCTGCGCGGCATCAAGACCAACACCACCGATGTGCGCCTCTCGGCCATGGAGGATTTCGTGGGCCGCGGCGATCGGCGTTTGGCGCCGGTGATCGAAGCCGCCTGGCGGGCCGGGGCGGGGCTGGATGCCTGGTTTGAGGCGGCGGAGCGCACCTACAGCGCCTGGACCGGGGCCATTGAGGCCGCTGGCCTGGGGGGGCGTTACCGCGACCTGGAGCTGGGGGAATGGAGCGCGGCGGAGGGCATGGATCCGGCCGATCTCGAGGCCTTCTGCCGCCAGCCGCTCCCGTGGGATCACATCGATTCCGGGGTCGACAAGGCCTGGTTGGCGGACGACCTGCAACGGGCCCTGGCGGCCGCCGTGGTGCCCGATTGTTCCTTTGACGGCTGCAGCAGCTGTGGCGTGTGTGGGCCGGAGTTGGGCCACAACGTGGTGGTGCCCCCGCCTCCGATTCCGCTGCAAAGCCCGCAGCGGGCCCCAGCCAGTGAGCGGCTCCAACGGCTGCGCTTCCGCTTCAGCAAGACGGGATCCCTGGTGCTGCTCAGCCACCTCGATCTGGTGCGCTTGATGGAGCGGGCCCTGCGCCGCTCGGGTCTGCCGGTGAGCTTCACCGGTGGATTCCATCCGCTGCCCCGGGTGCAGTTCGGCTTGGCCCTGCCCCTGGGGGTGGAGGCGGAGGGGGAATGGATGGATGTGGAATTTGCCCGGCCGCTCACGGCTGAAGCCGCCCGTGCGGCCCTGCAGGAGCAGTTGCCAGAGGGCTTTCAGTTGCAGACGGTGGCGGAGGTTCCTGTGGCTGGCCCCAGCCTCTCCCAGGAGATCGTGGCGTCCCACTGGCTGCTCGTGCTGCAGCCGGCGGAGGGGCGCGTGGTGCCGCTGGAGGCTTGGCGGGATGCGGCGGCGGCACTGCTGGGCGCTGCCAGCTGGATCTGGGAAGACACCGATAAGAAGGGGCGGCCTCGCCAGCGGGATTGCCGCCCCTTCCTGCAGCAGTTGCAGCTCAACCCCACCGATCAGCCCGGTCAGGTGGAGCTGCATGTCCAGGCTCTGGTGGATCCCACCGGCCGCAGCCTCAGGCCCGAGCAGCTGCAGCAGTGGTTCGCGGAACAGTTGCAGGTTCCGCTGGATTTGGTGCGGTTGCGGCGCCGTTCGTTGCAACTGGCATCGGCCGAATCCCTGCCCAATCAGCCGTGCTAATTTCAATTCAGACGGCAGATCTGCGGCCTGATTATTGGTCCGCTTGATCGCTCCTCCGGCCTCCTCCGTTCCGACCGATCACGACCCGATCACGTCGAACGGATCCCCAAGGCCCGGAAGAGTTCCGCAACAGCTTTCTTGAATTCGCTTCCTGAAAGCGGTCCGTTGCGGCTCCGTTGAGACGGACGCCCATTTCCCGGTATCCGCGCGCTATCGCCGCTCCGACCTGCAGCTCCCTGCCGGTCCTGGCCCTTGGTTGATGCTCCAGGCCCAGCCTGTGGGTCATCGTCCCGCTCTTCATTTGCTTCGCCTCTGGTCCTGTCGCCCACTGCGGCGTCGTCCACGCGCTGTCCATCACCCGTTCACAACTCCCCGTTTCCGGGGCCTTCCCACAGCTCGTCTGACCAGATCGTCTTTCGAGGGCCTCTCACCAGGTCTTCTCCCCGCTCCGTTGTTTCCCCAGTCGCGCCACTGAGCCGTTTCACAGCTGCATCTGCATCCCAGGGTCGGCATCGGCGATGCCCTTCCCCCCGTTGCACCTGCACTGTCCGCCTCGGCTCCCGTTGCGCTTCCCCCTTCCCGGCCTGCCCCCGGCAGGTCATTCTCTGACCTTCCATGCCCCAGCAGATCGTCATCGCTGAGCAGCTGCGGATCGCCGCCGTGCTCACCGACGACCGTGTTGATGAACTCGTGGTGGCCCAGGGCCGCTACCAGATCGGCGATGTGTACCTCGGCACCGTGGAGAACGTGTTGCCGGGCATTGACGCTGCCTTCGTGAACATCGGCGAAGGCGAAAAAAATGGCTTTATCCATGTCACCGACCTCGGCCCGCTGCGGCTGAAGAAGGGCACGGTGGGCATCACCGAGCTGCTGGAGCCGCGCCAGAAGGTGCTGGTGCAGGTGATGAAGGAGCCCACCGGCACCAAGGGGCCTCGCCTCACCGGCAACCTCACCCTGCCGGGCCGTTTCCTGGTGCTGCAGCCCCACGGCCAGGGGGTGAACATCTCCCGCCGCATCAATGCCGAAAGCGAGCGCAACCGCCTGCGGGCCCTCGGGGTGCTGATCAAGCCGCCCGGTGCCGGGCTGCTGGTGCGCACCGAAGCCGAAGGGGTGAGCGAGGAGCAGCTGATCGACGACCTCGAGGCCCTGCTGCGGCAATGGGAGGCGATTCAGACCGCTGCGGAAACCGCCAGCCCGCCGGTGCTGCTCAACCGCGATGAAGATTTCATCCATCGCATCCTGCGCGACCACTGCGGTCCGGAGGTGACGCGCATCGTGGTGGATTGCGCCGATGGTGTCTCTCGCGTTCAGGCCTTCCTGGGGGCCGACCAGGGCCAGGTGCAGGTGGAGCTCCATCCGGAACCGGCGGAGATCCTGGAGCACTTCAAGGTCAATGCGGCCATCCGCGATGCCCTCAAGCCCCGGGTGGATCTGCCCTCCGGCGGCTACGTGATCATTGAGCCCACCGAGGCGCTCACGGTGATCGACGTGAACTCGGGCTCGTTCACCCGTTCCGCCAACGCCCGCGAGACGGTGCTGTGGACCAACACCGAAGCGGCCACGGAAATCGCGCGCCAGCTCAAGCTGCGCAACATCGGTGGCGTGGTGATCATCGACTTCATCGACATGGAGTCGCGCCGCGATCAGCTGCAGGTGCTGGAGCACTTCACCGCCGCCGTTCGCCACGATTCGGCCCGTCCCCAGATCGCCCAGATCACTGAACTGGGCCTGGTGGAGCTCACCCGCAAGCGCCAGGGTCAGAACATCTATGAGCTGTTCGGTCGCGCCTGCCCCAGCTGCGGCGGCCTCGGCCACGTGGCGGTGCTGCCGGGTAAGGACAGCCTGCAGCCGCTGGCGGCGGCCCCCGGCCTGGTGCGCTCCGCCGCGTCCGCCCGCGCTGAGGTGTACAGCCCCAGTGGCGGAGAGAGTTCCGGCGGACGCCGTCGCCGCGGCGGCCGTGGCGGCCGTGGTGCCTCGGAACTCACCGAGCTGCCGCCCCTCCAGGAGAGCTTCGCTTCCCAGGGTGCGGGCCAATCCCATGAGGCGGCCCTCGATGCCGCTGAGGCGCCCTCACGGCGCCCCGAGGCGGAGTTGGTGGCGGTGCCCATGCAGCCCGAGCAGGAGCTGGTGTACGGCTGGTTGGGCTTGAATCCGGCGCTCTTGCTGGATTCGGTGCCCAGCACCGACAACCTGGTGGTGCGCGTGGTGCGCCCCGGCGAGGATGCGGATGCGGTGCTGGAGGAGGCCCGCCAGCAGTTGGCCGCCGCCGGCCCACGCCGTCGCCGCCGCGGTCGCGGCGGTGCCCAGGGCGGCGCGGAGGCGGCCCCTGCACCCCAGGCCACGGACTTCGTGGCTGCTGGGGTGGAGGCGGACTCTGCGCCGGCCCCCCTGCCCGTGACGGTGGAGATCACCCCGCTGCCGGTCACCCTGCCGCAGGATCTGCCCGAGCCGGAGCCCGTGAGCAATGGCCGCGGTAGCCGCAGCACCCGTAGCCGCTCCCGCGCTGGCGCCACTGCTGCTGCGGCCGTCACTGTGACCGAACCGGTGTTGGCGGCTGAGCCGGTGGCGGCCCCTGCGGAGGCCGACACCGATGACAACGGCGAACCGCGCCGCCGCCGCCGCCGCTCCTCCGCGGCCGTCTGAGCCCATGGCCACCCC
>BJHC01000062.1 GCA_014191535.1 Cyanobium sp.
CCCTGATCCGCGCCGCCGAAAACGGCAAGCAGGTGATGGCCCTGGTGGAGCTCAAGGCCCGCTTCGATGAAGACAACAACATCCAGTGGGCCCGCCAGCTGGAGCGCTCCGGCGTGCATGTGGTTTATGGGGTGATCGGCCTCAAGACCCACACCAAGATCGCCCTGGCCATCCGCCGGGAGAAGGGTGAACTTCGCGGCTACTGCCATGTGGGCACTGGCAACTACAACTCCCGCACCGCTGGCCTCTACACGGATGTCGGCATCCTGAGTTGCAATGCCGACCTGGTTCAAGACCTGGTGGAGTTGTTCAACTACCTCACCGGCTTCTCCAAACAGCAGAACTTCCGCAAGTTGCTGGTGGCCCCGGTCACCCTGCGCCAGCGCATGCAGGAGCTGATCCAACGGGAAACCGAGCATGCCCGTGCCGGCCGACCCGCCGCCATCAAGGCCAAGATGAATGCCCTGGTGGATCCGGCGATCATCGCCCTGCTCTACGAAGCCTCCCAGGCCGGCGTGCAGATCGACCTGGTGGTGCGCGGCATGTGCAGCCTGCGGCCGGGGCTGGAGGGCATCAGCGACAACATCCGCGTGAGCAGCGTGATCGGTCGCTTCCTGGAACACTCACGCCTGTTCTGGTTCGCCAATGGCGGCAGCGATGAGATGTACATCGGCAGCGCCGATTGGATGGCCCGCAACCTGGATCGCCGCGTCGAAGCGGTGGTGCCGATTGAAGATCCGGATCTTCACGCCCGGCTGCTGCGCCTGATCAACACCTACCTGAGCGACAACAGCACCGCCTGGGACATGCAGGCGGATGGCAGTTTCAGCCGCCGCATTCCTGAAGACGACAGCATCGCCGTACAGGCCACCTTGATGACGGGTTGGAGACATGGACTGAGCAACGACGACGACGCGCCGTAACGCCCACTACAAAAGCTAAGAAAATCAAACGAAAAGACTGCGGCAAGTCTTCCAATTCGTCGTGTTCTGTTGATGGTGGTAGTGCTACATTCCGGCCAACCATTTACGGAGCCTGGGGCATGGGCGCACCTCAACACTCCACATCCCCTGAGTTGCCCGCAACGTCCCGCTCCCAAGCATCCAACCAATCCGCCAGGATCGCAGCACCGATGGAATCCTCAGAGGCCCGCGCTTCCCAGCGAAATGAAAACAGATCAACCACCCGAAACGCCGCATCCAAACAGAGCGGTCGCCTCAGTGCTGATTCGATCGGCTGGTACCTGAGCAACATCGGCCGTGTGCCGCTGCTCACCCCCGCCGAAGAAATCGAGCTGGCCCACCATGTGCAAGCCATGAAGCGGCTGCAAGCACTGCCGGCTGAGCAACTCACACCGCGCCAAAACCATCAGATCCGCATGGGCACCCGGGCCCGCGATCGCATGATGGCCGCCAACCTGCGCCTGGTGGTGAGCGTGGCCAAGAAGTATCAGAACCAGGGCCTCGAACTGCTCGATCTGGTGCAAGAGGGGGCGATCGGCCTGGAGCGGGCCGTCGATAAGTTCGACCCCGCCATGGGCTACAAGTTCTCCACCTATGCCTACTGGTGGATTCGCCAAGGCATGACGCGCGCCATCGACAACAGCGCCCGCACCATTCGTCTGCCGATCCACGTGAGCGAAAAGCTCTCCAAGATGCGGCGCATCACCCGCGAACTGTCCCACCGCTTCGGCCGTCAGCCCAATCGTCTGGAAATGGCCCATGCCATGGGCATGACCCCCAACGAGCTGGAGGAACTGATCGCCCAGAGCGCCCCCTGCGCCTCCCTCGACGCCCATGCCCGCGGCGACGACGACCGCAGCACCCTCGGCGAACTGATTGCCGACCCCAACAGCAACGAATCCATGGATGGCATGGATCGCAGCCTGCAGAAGGAGCACCTCGGCACGTGGCTGTCCCAGCTCAATGAGCGGGAGCGCCGCATCATCGAACTGCGCTTCGGCCTGGCGGGCCAGGAGCCGCTGACGCTGGCTGAAATCGGCCGCCAGATCAACGTGTCCCGCGAGCGGGTGCGCCAGCTGGAATCGAAGGCGCTGCTGAAGCTGCGCCTGATGACCAACTACCAACAGGCCGCCTGAACCCGGAGCCGCTGCTGGGGGTTGCCGTTGTCGCAGCCTGGCTCGCCGTTGTGGTGGCCATGGCTCTGGCGGTGCGCCATCGCTGGCCCCAACAGCGGGAGTGGAGCCGCAAGCTGGTGCACATCGGCACCGGGCCGGTGGTGCTGTTGGCCTGGGCCTTCGGCATCGGCCGGGAGATCGCCCTGCCGGTGGCGCTGTTGGTCACCGCCGCCACCGCCCTCAACCACCGGCTGCAGCTGTTGCCGGCCGTGGAAGATGTGGGGCGCCACAGCTACGGCACCGTGGCCTACGGCGCGTCGATCGCCGTGCTGCTGGCCCTGTTCTGGCCGCAGCAGCCCCTGGCGGTGGCCGCCGGGGTGCTGGTGATGGCCTTCGGGGATGGCTTGGCGGGGCTGGTGGGGCCGGCGCTGCCCTCACGGCGCTGGCAGCTGTGGGGCCAGACCAAATCCCTGGCGGGCACGGGCTGCATGCTGATCGCCGCGGGGATCGTGTTGGCCCTGCTCACGGCCCTGGCGACCGCCAGCGGCCAACCGGCCCCGCCCCTGCAGGCCTGTTTGGGGTTGGCGGTGCTCGCCACGGCCCTGGAGCAGTGGAGCGTGTTTGGGGTCGACAACCTCAGCGTGCCCGTGCTCACCGGGGTGCTGTGGAGCCACTGGAGCGGCTGAGGCCAGCTCCCTCACACCCGCAGCATCGCCTCACAGCGCTGCTCCCAGTCGTGCTGGGTGCCCAGACCGGCCACCAACAGATGACCGGCGGGTTCCTCCTGCAGCCGCAACTGCCATTGGCGAATGGCCTCGGCCCGCTCCATCCACACCTCCAGCACCGTGGCCTGGATGCGGTCCCGATCCCAGCCCCGGCGGCAGGCGGCGTCCTGCGCCCAGCCCAGCAACCCATCCAATTGGAACGGCCGCAAGCCGGTGAACACCGGGCCGGGGGCCTCCACGCTGCGCTGCTCCAAATAGAAGAGCTGCAGCGGATCGGAAACCCCGCAGAACTGCAACAGGTAGGTGATGCGTGCCGCCATCACAACCCCCGTGGAATGCATCACCGCAACGTAAGCCGCACGGCAGGCAACACCGTTCACAGCAAACCTTTGTTGTGAACGGTGCACTTAGCACTCACACATTGCGAGTGCTAAATATGCGTTTGAACGGCTTAAACCAAAGCCACTGAGCGGGATTGGGCGCTGGCCACGGCTCCGGCCAGCTCCTGCAGCAGCGCACGGGTGGTGTCCAGATCGATGCAGGCATCGGTGATGCTCTGGCCGTAGGTGAGCTGGGAGAGATCCGCTGGGATTTTCTGGTTACCCGCCACCAGGTGGCTCTCGATCATCACGCCCATCACATGGCGGCTGCCGCTGCGCAGCTGCTCGGCCACCTGGCCGGCCACCTCCCCCTGACGGCGGTAGTCCTTGTTGGAGTTGCCGTGGCTGCAATCCACCATCACCCGGGCCGGTAGCCCCTCCTTCTCCAGGGCGGCGGCGGCGCTCTCAATCGCTTCGGAGTGGTAGTTGGTGCCCTGTTTGCCGCCGCGCAGCACCAGGTGGCCGTCGGGATTGCCGGTGGTGGTCACGATCGCGGCGTGGCCGTCTTTGTTGATGCCCAGGAAATTGTGGGGACGGGCCGCCGCCTCCATGGCGTTGATGGCGGTGATGGCACTGCCATCGGTGCCGTTCTTGAAACCAATCGGCATCGACAGCCCCGAGGCCATCTCCCGGTGGGTCTGGCTCTCGGTGGTGCGGGCGCCGATGGCGGTCCAGCTGATCAAATCAGCGATGTACTGCGGCACCACCGGATCCAGCAGTTCCGTGGCGGCGGGCAGGCCCATGTCGGCCAGGTGCAGCAGCAAGCCACGGGCCAGCCGCAGGCCGGTGTTGATGTCGTAGCTGCCGTCGAGGTGGGGATCGTTGATCAGCCCTTTCCAGCCCACGGTGGTGCGCGGCTTCTCGAAATACACCCGCATCACCACCTCCAGCTGATCGCGGTGGCGGCGGTGCTCCTCCGCGATGGCGGCGGCGTACTCCTGGGCCGCCTGCACGTCGTGCACGGAGCAGGGGCCCACGATCACCAGCAGGCGTGAATCCTCACCCCGCAGGATGGCCTTGATCCGCTCGCGGGCCTCACGCACCGTGGTGGCCGCCGTCTCCCCCATCGGCAGTTCGCCGTGCAACAGGGAGGGCGCCACCAGCGGCCGCGTTTCCACCACGTGGAGATCGGAGGTGGGGATCATGCCGGCAGCCGCAGGGCAGCACAGGGGACAGACCAGCCTAAAAGCCCGATTGCAGCCGTTGTCACCAGAGCGGGGGGGGGTGGCAAAGAACAATGGGTGTCACGTCACAGTTCGTCAGGTCCCCCAGGACCCCTGCGCCGATGGTTGCCAGCAGCTTCCTGTCCGACTACCGCACCGCCGCCGCGGAACGGGAAGCCCAGGGGGTGCCGGCCCTGCCGCTCACCGCCCCCCAAACCGAGGCCCTCACCGAGCTGCTGGCGGCCCCGCCCACCGGCGAAGAGGCCTTCCTGCTGCACCTGCTCAGTGAACGCATCCCCCCGGGGGTGGATGAGGCCGCCTATGTGAAGGCCAGCTGGCTCAGCGCCGTGGCCCAGGGCACCGCCACCAGCCCGCTGGTGAGCCCGGTGGAGGCGGTTCAGCTGCTGGCCACCATGATCGGCGGCTACAACGTGGGCGCCCTGATCGCTCTGCTCTCCAACCCGGACAGCAGCATCGCCGAGGCCGCCGCCACAGGGCTGAGCCGCACCCTGCTGGTGTACGACGCCTACAACGATGTGCTGGAGCTGGCGGCCTCCAACCCCTACGCCCAGCGGGTAATCGACAGCTGGGCCGCCGCCGAATGGTTCACCGCCAAGCCGGAGCTGCCCGCGGAAATCACCGTGACGGTGTTCAAGGTGGAGGGCGAAACCAACACCGACGACCTCTCCCCCGCCACCCACGCCACCACCCGGCCGGACATCCCCCTCCACGCCATGGCGATGCTGGAGACCCGCATGCCCGGCGGCCTGGAGCAGATCGCCCAGCTCAAGCAGAAGGGCTACCCCGTGGCCTACGTGGGCGATGTGGTGGGCACCGGCAGTTCCCGCAAGTCCGCCATCAACTCGGTGCTCTGGCACACCGGCACCGACATCCCCCACGTGCCCAACAAGCGCAGTGGCGGCGTGGTGCTGGGGGGCAAGATCGCGCCGATCTTCTTCAACACCGCTGAGGACTCCGGCGCCCTGCCGATCGAATGCGATGTCACCGGCCTCAGCAGCGGTGACGTGATCACCATCCGCCCCTACGCCGGCACCATCGAGCGCGCCGCCGGTGAAGCCAAGGCCGGGGAGATCGTGGCGCGCTTCGAGCTCAAGCCCAGCACCATCACCGATGAGGTGCGCGCCGGCGGCCGCATCCCCCTGCTGATCGGCCGCTCCCTCACCGACAAGGTGCGCGCCCAGCTGGGTCTACCCGCTAGCGACCTGTTCATCCGCCCCAGCGCCCCGGCCGACAGCGGCAAGGGCTTCACCCTGGCCCAAAAGATGGTGGGCAAGGCCTGCGGCCTGGCCGGCGTGCGCCCCGGCACCAGCTGCGAGCCGCTGATGACCACCGTGGGCTCCCAGGACACCACCGGGCCCATGACCCGCGATGAGATGAAGGAGCTGGCCTGCCTGGGCTTCTCCGCCGACCTGGTGATGCAGAGCTTCTGCCACACCGCGGCCTACCCCAAGCCGGTGGACCTCAAAACCCACGCCGAACTGCCCGACTTCATCAGCTCCCGCGGCGGCGTGGCCCTGCGCCCCGGCGACGGCATCATCCACAGCTGGCTGAACCGCATGCTGCTGCCGGACACCGTGGGCACCGGCGGCGACAGCCACACCCGCTTCCCCCTGGGCATTTCCTTCCCCGCCGGCTCCGGCCTGGTGGCCTTCGCCGCCGCCATCGGCGCCATGCCGCTGGACATGCCCGAATCGGTGTTGGTGAAATTCAGCGGCTCCCTGCAGCCGGGCGTGACCCTGCGGGATGTGGTCAATGCCATCCCCTACGTGGCCATCCAGCAGGGGCTGCTCACCGTGGCCAAGGAGGGCAAACAGAACGTCTTCAACGGCCGGATCATGGAGATCGAGGGCCTGCCCGATCTCAAGCTCGAACAGGCCTTTGAGCTCACCGACGCCACCGCCGAGCGCTCCTGCGCCGGCAGCACCATCAAGCTCTCGGTGGAAACCGTGAGCGAGTACCTGCGCAGCAACGTGGCGCTGCTCAAGAACATGATTGCCCGCGGCTACAGCGACGCCCGCACCCTGGCCCGCCGCATCAAGGCCATGGAGGCCTGGTTGGCCAACCCGGTGCTGCTGGAGGCCGACGCCGATGCCGAGTACGCCGCCGTGATCGAGATCGACCTCGACCAGATCACCGAGCCGATCCTGGCCTGCCCCAACGACCCGGACAACGTCAAAACCCTCAGCGCTGTGGCCGGCGACCGCGTCGATGAGGTGTTCATCGGCTCCTGCATGACCAACATCGGCCACTACCGCGCCGCCGCCACGGTGCTGGAGGGGCAGGGCGAGAACACCGCCCGCCTCTGGGTGTGCCCCCCCACCCGCATGGATGAGGACATGCTCAAGCAGGAGGGCTACTACGCCATCTTCGAAAAGGCGGGCTCCCGCATGGAGATGCCCGGCTGCTCGCTGTGCATGGGCAACCAGGCCCGCGTGGAGGACAACACCACCGTGTTCTCCACCAGCACCCGCAACTTCAACAACCGCCTCGGCAACGGCGCCCAGGTGTACCTGGGCAGCGCCGAACTGGCGGCCGTGTGCGCCCAGCTGGGCCGCATCCCCACCAAGGAGCAGTACCTGGCCATCGCCGCCGCCAAGATCGACCCCCGCGGCGCCGAGCTCTACCGCTACCTCAACTTCGACCAGATCGAGGGCTTCGAGGACAGCGGCCGGGTGGTGAGCGCCGAGCAGGAAGCCAGAGTGCTGGCGGAAGTGTGAGGCGCCGCTGAATCAGGAAACCCTGCTGTTCGAGCCCGCCCAGCCCCAGGCCGGGGCACTGCGGGCGGTGCTGGCCTTCCCCAGCACCTACAGCGTGGGCATCACCAGCCTCGGGTTTCAGGTGGTGTGGGCCACCCTGGCCCGCCGCCCCGACGTCGACGTGCGGCGTCTGTTCACCGACCAGGGGGATCCCCCCCATGGGGGCCAGCGCGGCCGCGGCCCCGACCTGGATCTGTTCGGCCTCTCCCTGAGCTGGGAGCTCGATGGCCCCGTGCTGCTGGACTTGCTCGAACAGCAGCGCATCCCCCTCTGGGCGGCGGAACGCGGCGATCACGATCCGATCGTGTTCGGGGGCGGGCCGGTGCTCACCGCCAACCCCGAACCCCTGGCCCCCTTCTTCGATGCGGTGCTGTTGGGGGATGGCGAGCTGCTGCTGCCGGCCTTCCTCGATGCCCTGCAGGACTGCCGCACGGCCCCGCGGGCCCAACGGCTGCGGCACCTGCCCCAGGTGCCGGGGGCGTCCGTGCCCAGCCCCCACGCCCCCC
>BJHC01000063.1:0-1867 GCA_014191535.1 Cyanobium sp.
GGGTGGAGTCAAGACGCTGGTTTGCCATGGCAAAATCAAATCCAACGAAAGTATTAACCAATACCAACCCACTCGGGTGGCAATAGGGATTTTTTTTGGGGGGGGGGGTGTAACTAGCGGACGCGAAGCAGGTCAACGCCGAGGCGCACTTCATGGCCGGAAAAATAGCTGTCAGGCACTACTGTCTTGATTCGCTTATACAAAGAGCGCATCGAGGATCTGCAGCGGATCCGCAGCAGATCCAGTTGTAGCGAGTATGTAGAACCTTGAAGCCAGGGGGCGAACCTTCAGGCTGTCCCCACTGGAAGCCGTCAGAACTCCGGATGGGGAAACAACCAATCATGGAAGGCATGGCTGCCCTCCATCAGCACGAGGGTGGCCACCGCAAAGAGCAAGGCAATCACCCAACCGTTGCGGTTTTCCTGCTGGGCGCCGCTCCACATCGCCCCCTGCACCGTGAAGACGATGAACAACCCCAAACCCTGCGTCAGCCACAGCAACGGGTAGTAAGCGTGGGGCATCTCAGCATCTGCGGGATCCAACGCAACTCTGGCAGCGGATTTCAACCACGCCATCACTCAACCGTTCGGCCGCCAGGAGGGCATCCAGCGGCACCAATTGGTAGTCCTGCGGCCGCTGCGGCAACCAGCCCTGGAGGCGGTGGCGATCGCCCAGCCGCAGGGGGCGGGGCAGATCGAGCCGTTGCCCCAGAAACGGCAACCACAGCACCACACCGTTGGCCTCGCGCCACGGCTCAAAACCCACCACCTCCACCAGCTGCTGAATCTGGCCCTGGCCGCGGCTGAGGGCCGTGAGATAGCCCACGCTCCGCAGCTGCTGGGGCTGCAGCGGCAGGGGCATCCAGAAGCCACGCTCCACGGCATTGGCCATCGCCTCGCGGTGGTGGTGGGTGAGCAACACCTGCACAGCCATCGGCATCACGGTCACTGCTGCCGTTGTGACCGCTCCAGGGCCGCCAGCTCCGCCCACAGCCGTGGCACCGCCATGGCCACAGCTGTGGCCTGCCGCACCCCACAGCCATGGCCACCCCCAGCCCACGGCCGTGGCCGCCCCCAGTAGCCAGCGGCGATCTCAGCGGCAACCAGCGCCGCCGAACAGCCCAAAACTCAGGATGTCTTCCGGGAGACAAATGGCCAAAAGCAAGGCTATCACTGAGTTTTTCGCGACAATCCCGATGGCTCGACCCCAGCCTGCACGCCCCCACCGCTCCCCGGCACGGCGCCCCATGAACGCCCAGCAACGCGCCTTCGCCTGCCGGCACCTGGGCCTGGCCCACCAGCAGGCCCAGCGCTTCGCCCACCGCTGGGCCATGCCCGTGGAGGAGCTGATCGGCCCCGCCTACGAAGGGCTGTGCAAAGGCGCGATCGGCTTCGATGCCAGCCGCGGCCATCGCCCCTCCAGCTACCTGGTGGCCAAGGTGAAGGGGGAACTGCTGCACCACCTGCGCGACACCGGCTTTGCCCTGCGCATCAGCCACAGCCTGCGGGAGCTGTGGATCCGCTCCCGCAAGCCCCGCGCCCTGGGCCTCAGCGATGCGGAGATCGCTGCACAGCTGCGGGTGCCACTGCCCACCTGGCTCGAGTGCCGGCGGGCCTGCGGCCAACGGCCGGCGCCCCTGCCCGAGGCCTGAGCGCCCACCTCAGGGGCGCCGCCACAGCACCTGAATCTGAGGCCACCAATCACGGGGCTGATCGCGGGAGCGCAGGTGCAGGCTGAGCATCGATCCCGCCAGGGCCACCCCGCCGCGCCGCAGCAGCTCCAGCAGGTGCACCGCCACCGCCAGCGCCAGCGCCAACCAAGCCAGCAGGTGCAGGTGATAGGCCAGGTGGTGCAGCTGCCCCTCCCG
>BJHC01000063.1:1877-7543 GCA_014191535.1 Cyanobium sp.
GCCACTGCCCACCTGGCTTGAGTGCCGGCGGGCCTGCGGCCAACGGCCGGCGCCCCTGCCCGAGGCCTGAGGACCAGCTTTGTGTATCAGTTGAAACCAGAATTGGGCCGTTTCGTAGCTGTTGCTACCGGAGGTGCGCCGCGGCTCTCAGCAGGGTGCAGCCACTTCAAGCGGTCCGATGCCCATCAGCCTGTTTGCCGCTGACACGGCCCTGCGCAGCGCCAACAACGGCTTCGTGCTGCTCAGCGCCGCCCTGGTGCTGATGATGACGCCCGCCCTGGCCCTGTTTTATGCGGGCTTTGTGCGCAGCCGCAACGTGCTCAACACGATGGTGATGAGCTTCGCCGCCATGGGGCTGGTGAGCGTGTTGTGGGTGCTGTTCGGCTACAGCCTGGCCTTCTCCCCCGGCCAGGGGGCCCTGGCCCCGTTCATCGGCGGGCTGCAGTGGGCGGGGCTGAGCAACTGGTCGGCCCCCTACGGCGACGGCCAACTCAGCCACGGCGCCGTGGCCTTCTTCCAGCTCACCTTCGCGATCATCACGCCGGCCCTGATCTCCGGCGCGGTGGTGGAGCGGATGAACTTCCGCGCCTGGCTGCTGTTCGTGCTGCTGTGGAGCACGGTGATCTACCTGCCCCTGGCCCACATGGTGTGGGGCCCAGGCGGCTTCCTGGGGCCCGATGGCCTCGGCGCCCTCGACTTCGCCGGTGGCCTGGTGGTGGAGATGGCCTCCGGCGTGGGGGCCGCCGTGGCCGCCGCCGTGGTGGGGGGCCGCCGCCATCACCCGGCCCAGGTGGCGCCGCCCCACAACGTGCCCTTCATCCTGCTGGGGGCCGGCCTGCTCTGGTTTGGCTGGTTTGGCTTCAACGGCGGCAGCGGCCTGGTGGCCGGCAACCTGGCCTCCCTGGCTTGCCTCACCACCAACAGCGCCGGCGCCGCAGCGGCCCTGGGCTGGATGCTGATCGAAACGCTGCAACGGGGCAAACCCACCGCCGTGGGCGTCGCCACCGGGGCGGTGGCGGGCCTGGTGGCGATCACCCCGGCCGCGGGCTATGTGAGCCCGATCGGTGCCCTGCTGATCGGTTTTGCGGCGGCGATCGTGTGCAACACCGCGCTGCAACTCAAAAACCGCTCCCGCCTTGACGACAGCCTGGATGTGCTGCCGGTGCACGGCGTGGCTGGGCTGCTGGGGATCCTGCTCACCGGCGTTCTGGCCCTCAAGGCCGTGAACCCCGCCGGCGCCGATGGGCTGCTGGCCGGCAACCCCAGCCAACTGCTGATCCAGCTCAAGGCCGCCGGCTTCACGGCCCTGTGGGTGGGGGTGGGCACCTATGCGGTGCTGCAGCTGGTGAAAGCGGTGCTACCCCTGCGGGTGAGCGGCAACGAAGAGCAGCAGGGGCTCGACATCAACGCCCATGGCGAAGAGGCCTACAACAGCGAATTCACCGTTTAACCATCGAGAGCAGCAGGGGCCAGCCGCCGCGCCGCAGCAGCTCCAGCAGGTGCACCCCCACCGCCAGCGCCAGCGCCAACCAAGCCAGCAGGTGCACGTGATAGGCCAGGTGGTGCAGCTGCCCCTCCCGCAGCCAGTCCTCCTGCATCGCCTTACCGCTGCCCACCGCCAGGGCCAGGGCCAACAGCGGCAGGGCATTGCCCACCTGGCGCAAGCGCCAGCGCCCGATGCTCAGGGCGTACAGGCCAAACAGCAGCGCCACGGGCCACAGGGCCACGCCGATGCTGCCGTGCAGATCGATCCAATCCCCCGGCAGCACAAACGGCAACCGGCCCCAGCGGCCGTCGTAGCGGCTGTACACCACCAGCCCACTCAGCCAGGCCAGGGGCAGCAGGGCCGCCGTCAGGCCATGCAACAACCGCAGCAGGGAGGGCTGAGAGGGGCGGGGCACAACGGCTGTGCAGGCAGGCCCGGAACCCTAGGAAGCCTTGCTGAACCCGTGATGTTCTCCACTGATTTGATCCGCTGGCTGTGCTGCCGCCGCGGCAACCCGCACGCCTGGGCCGCCTTCGAGCAGGGGGCCTGGCTGGCGGAACTGGAGTTGCTGGAGCTGGGGGACGCCGCGCAGCGGCGGGCCCGGCAGGCCGGCGGCTACGCGGGAGAGCTGTTCGATCTGATGGTCACCATTGCCGATGTGCTCGAGCGGGAGCACGGCTGGAGCCCCGAGCAATCGGAGGCCTGGCTCAGCCGCATGGGGGTCTGGGAGGAGCCCTGAAACCGCCCACGCAGCCCACCCACACACCCACCCCGCAGCCCGAACAACGCACAACTACAGCGATTTGGGCAATATCAAAAAATGTTTCCCGTGCTACGATTTGAAAAGTTCCTTAACATTTGGGATCGGCCCGCATGTTCACCCTCGCTAAAGCCTCCCAAATCTTTCCCGACACCCGCTCCGCGGATGTGGTGCCCGCGATCACGGCCCGCTTCAAGCTGCTCAGCGCTGAAGACCAGCTGGCCCTGATCTGGTACGCCTACCTCGAGATGGGCCGCACCATCACGATCGCCGCCCCGGCCGCCGCCCGGATGCAGTTCGCCGAGGGCGTGCTCAACGAGATCAAGGCGATGGACTTTGTCCAGCAGAGCCAGGTGATGTGCGACCTGGC
Source organism: Cyanobium sp. (assembly GCA_014191535.1). Classification (GTDB taxonomy): domain Bacteria; phylum Cyanobacteriota; class Cyanobacteriia; order PCC-6307; family Cyanobiaceae; genus Vulcanococcus. The sequence goes on from BJHC01000063.1 coordinate 4,494, forward strand.
CAACCGCGCCGACACCCCCATCGGTCGCTCCTATTCCAACTGGTCGGTGAACATCAAGCTGGGCTTCTGGTATCAGCTGGGCCAGTGGATGGCCGCCGGCTCCGTGGCCCCGATCCCCGAGGGCTACCAGCTCTCCGCCAACGCCGCCGCCGTGCTGCGTTCCGTGCAGGAGGTGGAGCAGGGCCAGCAGATCACCCTGCTGCGCAATTTCGTGGTGGACATGGGCTTTGACCCCGCCAAAGGCGAAGGCCAGCGGGTGATGGAGCCGGTGATCCCCCCCACACCGGAAGAGCAGCGCAAGAAGGTGTTCATCGAGGGGGTGATCAACCCCACGGTGAACAGCTACATGGATCTGCTGAACGCCAACGACTTCGACAACCTGATCCAGCTGTTCCTGCCCGACGGCGCCCTGCAGCCCCCCTTCCAGAAGCCGATCGTGGGCACCGAGGCCATCCTGCGCTTCTTCCGGGAGGACTGCCAAAACCTGCGCCTGCTGCCCGAGCGGGGCTTCGCCGAACCCACCGACGGCGACTTCACACAGATCAAGGTCACCGGCAAGGTGCAGACCCCCTGGTTCGGTGCCGGCATCGGCATGAACGTGGCCTGGCGCTTCCTGCTCAACCCCGAAGGCAAGATCTACTTCGTGGCCATTGATCTGCTGGCCTCCCCGGCCGAACTGCTCAAATTCGCCCGTTGAAGCCAGCCACAGGCCTGAGCCTGGCGTTGCTGCTGCTGTTGGGCTGGGGGGCCTCCACCCTCGGCCTGCTGTCCACGGATCTGGCCCAGTGGCCCTGGTGGCTGCTGGGCTTCGCCGTGCTGCTGCGCACCCTGCTGCAAACCGGCCTGTTCATCGTGGGGCACGACGCCATGCACGGTGTGCTGGTGCCGCGCCATCCCCGCTGGAACCATGCCCTGGGGGCCTGCGCCCTTGGGCTCTATGCAGGCTTGGCCTACGGCGAGTGCCGGCAGCAGCACCAGCGCCATCACCGCTGCACCGCCAGCCGCCACGATCCCGACTTCCACCCCGATCCGGCCGCCGGGCCGGGCCGCTGGTACCTGCGCTTCATGGCCGGCTATCTGAGCCCGGGGCAGATGGGGCGGTTGCTGGGCTGGTGGGGGGCGCTGCTGCTGCTGAGTTGGCCCGCCAACCCCGGCAGCGGGGCCAATCTGCTGTTGTTCTGCACCCTGCCCCTGCTGCTGAGCTCGCTGCAGCTGTTCCTGTTTGGCACCTATCTGCCGCACCGCGTGCAGCGCTCACCCCACGGCGCCACGGCGCCAGCCAGCCTGGATTGGCCGGCCTGGCTGTCGCTGCTGGCCTGCTTCCACTTCGGCTACCACCGGGAACACCACGAACACCCGGAGCTGGCCTGGTTCGAGCTGCCCAGCGCGCGGCGTCAGAGGCGGCAACTCGCGCGGCTCTGACAACATGAGTAGCGTCGAACACAACGGAGGTTGGGTCGATGGTGGAGCAGGCGATCGAGGGTTGGACAGCCACCGAACAAGCCATCGCCGAGCGGGCCTTTGAGCAGGCCTACGGCCGCGCCATCAGCCAACTCACCGCCACCCTGCAGGCCAAAGCGCAGGCCCTCAGTTCCGCCGAATCGATCTGGCAGTTCCACGATTTCCTGAGCATTGAGCGCCACACCATCGAGGGGCGCTTCGCCTTTCAGCTCGAGGGCATCCTGTTTGTGTTCGCCAGCCTGGTGAAAGAGGGGCTGCTGCAGCTGGATGAACTGAGTGGGTTGGAGTCCGAAAAGCTGGCCAAGGTGTCGGCCATGTCGCGCTTCTGAGGGTCGGCGGCGCCAGCAGCGGTCGCCACGGCCTCTGTAAAACGGCCTCTGTAAACCTGTCGTGATGGTGTCGTTCTGAAGCTCTCCCGGCCGCACCGATGAAGATGAGCGGGATCGCCCGAGGCTCCTGTCCGGCGATCCTGAGAGACCCAAGCTTCGCGGCAGCGGGGCTTTTTTATGGCCCGCAGCGCTGCCAAAAGCCGCCGGGCGGTGTGCTGTGGCCTAGGGTGAAGGTGATTCAACGATCACTCTTCAGCGGGTTTCTTCCCATCGGGGCGAGCTCCAACGGATTTCTCCACTTCGGCCAGCGACTTTCTCAGGATTATTCGAAGAATCGGATCCAGATTTCATTCATTTCTTTCATGACGATCTACGTCGGCAACCTTTCCTTCGATGCGGAGGCTGAGGATGTGCAGCACCTGTTCGGGGAATACGGCACCGTGAAAAAGTGCACCCTGCCCCTCGATCGCGAAACCGGCCGCAAGCGGGGCTTCGCTTTTGTGGACATGTCCAGCGATGCCGAGGAAACCAAGGCCATCGACGATCTCCAGAACGTGGAGTGGATGGGCCGCAGCATCCGCGTCAACAAAGCCGAGCCGCGTCCCAGTGGCGGCGGTGGTGGCGGTGGCGGCAACCGCTGGTGAACCGGCCTGAGCCTCAGCTCAGCTGAGGCTCACCAACTGCAACCAGCAGCCCCCCGGCGCCAGCTTCTCCACGATCACGCTCAGGTGCTCGTGCTGCACGAGCGAGCTGGCGTACACCCGGGCTGCATCCAAACAGGCAAAGCGTGGACCGGACACCTCCTGGTCCACCACCTGATCCCCGTGGGTGAGCTTGCGCACGCGGTAGAGCCCTGTGGCCTGCGGATCGGTCATGCCATCAGCCTGGCCTCGCAGCTGCTGCAGAGTGCTGAAACCGCAGAGTGTCTCCGGATCCCAAGCCCAGCGGCCCGCGGATCAGCAGCAGGTCACCTCAGGAACGGCCGCGGCCAGCTCGGCGGCCTTGCGGCGCAGGTGATCCAGCAGGGCCTGCAGCCGGGGATGCTCGGCAAACTCCCGGCGCACCACCAGGCTGTCGCCCGACACGATCGGGATCTCCACCGGCAACATCACCTTCTTGATGCCGAAGTGATCCATGGTGAACACGGTGGCCGGAGCGACGTTCAGCGGATCAGTGGGAGCGAGCTGCCAATCGTCCACAAAGCTGCTTGACGTCCAGAGCTGCAAGGCCTCGAGCTGGGCCTGCACCTGAGGGAAAGCC
>BJHC01000064.1 GCA_014191535.1 Cyanobium sp.
CAGAGACATCAGCCGGCGGCGGGGAATCACCAGGATGTGCACCGGCGCCTGGGGCGCCACGTCGCGGAAGGCCAGGCAGCGCTCATCGGCGTGCACCGGATCGCAGGGGATCTCCCCCCGCAGGATGCGACCGAAGATCGTGTCGTTGACAGCAAGATCGGCGGCCAGGTCGGCAGCGAGATCGGTGGGCTCAGCCATGGGTGCGGACGCTGGGGGGCAGGCGCAGGGGTTGCTGGCGCTGGCGATGCAACAGCGGTGGCATTCCACCTCTGTGAATCGCGAATGGGCCGATGTGGGCACGGTGCAGCGGTGCAGCCCTGGTGGGGCTGGAGGCGGTGGAGGTGGCCGTGGAGGTGGACATCGCCCCGGGGCTCCCCGGGCTGCAGATCGTCGGCCTGGCGGATGCGGCGGTGCAGGAATCCCGCGAGCGGGTGCGGGCGGCCCTGCGCAACAGTGGCCTGCGGCCGCCGCTGACGCGGGTGGTGGTGAGCCTGGCACCGGCGGATCTGCGCAAGCAGGGGCCCGCCTTCGACCTGCCCATCGCCCTGGCGGTGCTGGCCGCCAGCGGCCAGCTCAATCCAGCCCTGCTGCAGGGAATCTGGTGCGCCGGTGAACTGGGGCTGGGGGGCGCCTTGCGCCCCGTGCGCGGAGCCCTCTCCCTGGCACTGGCGGCCAAGCGGCACGGGGCCCGGGCCCTGCTGCTGCCCGACGCCAATGGCCCGGAAGCGGCCCTGGTGGAGGGGCTGGCGGTCTGGCCGGCGGCGCACCTGGAGCAGGCCCTGGCCCTGCTGTGCAGGCGGCCAACCGTGCTACCCCAGGCGCGCGAACGCAGCGAAGGGCCTCCCGCCACCCCAGCCGAAACGGGCCCTGATCTGGCGGAGGTGCAGGGTCAGGCCCATGGGCGACGGGCCCTGGAGATCGCCGCGACGGGGCAGCACCATCTGCTGCTGGTGGGTCCCCCCGGCAGCGGCAAGACCCTGCTGGCCCGCTGCCTGCCCAGGCTGCTGCCGCCGCTGCAGCCTGCGGAACAACTGGAGCTCACCCAGCTCTATTCAGTGGCGGGGCTGCTGCCGCAGGCCCATGGCCTGATCCGGCAACGGCCCTTCCGCAGCCCGCACCACAGCTGTTCGGCCCCAGCCCTGGCCGGCGGTGGCAGCACCCTGCGCCCCGGCGAACTATCCCTGGCCCACCGGGGGGTGCTGTTCCTCGATGAGCTGGCGGAATTTCGGCGCGATGTGCTCAACCAACTGCGCCAACCGCTGGAGCAGGGGGAGCTGTGGCTGAGCCGGGCCCGCCAGCGGCTGCGGTTCCCCTGCGCCATCACCCTGGTGGCCGCCACCAACCCCTGCCCCTGCGGCTGGGCCGGAGACCCGGACCACCCCTGCCGTTGCGGCACCGCCCAACGGCTGCGCTACTGGGGGCGCCTGGCTGGTCCCCTGCTGGATCGCATCGACCTGCAGGTGGTGATGCGGCGGCCCGCCGCCAGCCAGCTGCGACCTGGCCTGGAGCGCCCCCGAGGGGCCGAAGCGAGCAGCGCGATGGTGGCCGAACGGGTCGCTGCGGCGCGCCAGCGCATGCTGCGGCGCAACCCAGACCACTTGGGCAATGGCCAACTCAGCGGTCACCAGCTGGGGCAGTGCGGTCGCATCAGCAGCGCCGCCTTGGACCTGTGGCAGCAGGCGGTGGATCAGCGGGGCCTGAGCGCCCGGGCCGCGGAGCGCTTGCTGCGGGTGGCACGCACCATCGCCGACCTCGAGGCCAGCCCCGAGGTGGAGGCCTCAGCCCTGGCCGAGGCCCTCAGTTATCGCAGCTTTGACCAGCTGCCTCAGGGCTTGTGAGGATGGTCGCGGTAGGGCTGAACCCCGACGCTGGGCGGCTGATGCAGACGCTCCTCCAGGGGGTTGCCGAACGCATTGCCCACGCTGCTGCCGAACCACCGGTTCAACGCCTGAATCAAACGCCTCATGGGACTCCTTGACAGGGGTAATCCCATCATTGGCACGCCAATAAAAAGCGGGAACCGGTAGAAACACCGGTTCCCGACTGGAGGGCTCTAAGGCCAGACGATCGCTTGGATTCCGGCGATCAGCGGCGGCGGCGGCGCTGCTGGGCCTTGCGCTTGTACTTCTCGACGGGGGTCTCGTGGTGACGCAGACGCTTGAGGTCAGCGAAGATCCCGGCCTTGGACACCTGGCGCTTGAAGCGGCGCAGGGCCGATTCGATGCCTTCGTTCTCGCCAACGGTGACCTGGGTCATGAAGCCGTCAAAAGTCTGTGCAGTTTGACGATGGTAGCAAGCGCTCCACCCCTCACCAGAGACCGCGGATGGGGGTGGCGCCGGGGCTGGCCGCCGGGGCTGGTGCAGGCGTCGCCTCAGGCCAGCTGTCGCGGTAGAGGTACACGTGCCCCAGAACCCGGCCGCCGAACTGGCGGCGCATCAGCTTCCAGCCGGGCTCCGGCACCAGCAGCAGGAAGGTGCTGCCGGGGCCAGCGGTGCGGGCCACCACCATTTCCGGGCCAGCACCGGCCTTGGTGGGCAGGGCCATCAGCAGGGTGTCGTTGGCCTGCTTCACCACACTGAGGCGATACACGGTGCCCAGATCACTGCTGCCCACGCGCACCGAGTAGCCATTGCCATCGATGAAGCGGTTGCAGATGCCCGTGAAATCGAAGTTGGAGAGCAGCGGATTCACCACCGCGGGGGCGCTGCCCTGAACGCTGAAGCAGGGGCGAGCGGCCGTGCGCTGCTCATAGATGTTGAGCTGGGCGCGGCTGCCATCCCCGATCGGGGCCGCCACGATCACGAATTTGGTTTGGTCCACATCCACCGCCTGAAACAGGGCCTGGGCCGCTGCGGGGCGCGGGGAGACCAGGCCGATCGAGGCCACCAGAGGCACCAGGGCAGCCAGGGGGCGGACCGTTTGGATCACAGATGAGGGAGGCAGCGCAGGGATCGTAGAAGTGCCAGCCGGGGGCGCCAGTCCCCTACTGCGGCTTGTTGATCCGAATCGCCAACAGCAGGCTGAGCACCGTGCCGGGCAGGGCCAGCCCCAGGATCAGCCGGGTGGTGCCCACCCCCAGATCAGGGTCGCCGTAGGCGAGTTCAAACACCGAACCGGTGGCGGCAATGCCCAGCAGGCAGGCCAGGGCCAGAAACAGGCCGGCCAGGGGTTTCATGGGCATGGGGAGATCGTCAGGGTCCTCGGCGTGTCAGGGGGGCGTTGGCTCAGCTGATGGCGCGCACATCCGCGGGGTTGAAGCCCTGTTCGTCGAGCCCCTCCCGCAGCTTGTCGTGGTCGGTGACCCGGTCCACGAACAGCACGCCATTGAGGTGATCCATTTCGTGCTGGATGCAGCGGGCCAGCAGGCCATCGGCCTTGGTGCGCTTGGGGCGACCCAGCTCATCGCGGTAGCTCACCTCCACCACGCTGGGGCGCACCACATCCAGATACACCCCGGGGATGCTCAGGCAGCCCTCCTCATAGGTGCAGAGGCTGCCCCCCACCGCGCTGATCTCAGGGTTGATCAGCACCAGCGGCGGGCTCTCGGGATCCTCGAGGTCCAGATCAATCACCAGCAACTGCACGGGCTCGCCGATCTGGGGGGCCGCCAGGCCGATGCCCCGGGCCGCGTACATGCTCACCAACATGTCGGCGGCCAGCTTGCGCACGGCGTCATCCACCTTGCCGATGCGACGGGCGGGGGTGCGCAGCACCTGATCCCCCAGCTTGTGGATGTCGTAGGGGGGATTGTCGACAGGCTGCTTGGACACCTGCAGGCGACCGGCCCGCTCAGCCGAACGGGCCAACTTGGCGAAGCTGCTGGCCAAGGCCTCTCCTCTAGAGCGGTTGCGTGGAAGCGATTCTAGAAGCCATCCCCGGAGGGTTCCGTTGCGCACCAGCCCCGCACCCCTGTCCGCTGAACTGGTGCTGGGCCGAACACCGGCCCTGAAGGAGCCCCAGCTGCTGCAGGGCGTTCTCTATTGGCTGGAGCAACGGCCCCAGGAGCAGGGGCGCACCACGCTGATGGCCCGGCGGCCGGGCGGCACCGCCGAGGAGCTCACCCCAGGCCCCTGGAACCTGCGCTGCCGGGTGCATGAATACGGCGGCGGCGCCTGTGCCATCGGCCGCAATGGTGCCGGCAACGCCGTGGCGGTGTTCGTGCACGACGGCGACCGCTGCCTGTGGCGCCTGGATCTCGGACAACCCGGAGCCGAACCGCAACGGCTCACCCCCTGCCCTGCGGAGGGCCGTTTCAACGGCGCCCTGGGGGGAGGGGTGATCGATCCCCGGCGGCAGCGCTGGATCGGCGTGCTCGAGCAGGGCGGCCGCGACCAGTTGGTGGCGGTGAGCCTGGGGGGCGGTGCCCCGCAGCCCCTGCATCCCGCCCAGGATTTCTGCGGCTACCCGGCCCTGTCTCCCGACGGCATGCGGCTGGCCTGGGTGGAGTGGCAGCAGCCCCACATGCCCTGGGAGCGCAGCCAGCTGTGGCTGGCGGCCATCGATGGGCAGGGACAGCTGGAGGCCGCGCGCCCCGTGGCGGGCAGCGGCCACGGCAGCACCAACGCCGAAGCGAGCGGCGCGGACTGCTCCGTGTTCCAACCGTTGTGGGCCGGCACGGATCTGGTGGTGGCCAACGACCGCAGCGGTTTCTGGAACCTGGAGCGCTGGCCCCAGGCGGCGGTGGCCCCGCTCACCACGGCCCCCCACTGGCAGGCGCTGCTGCCGATGGCGGCGGAATTCGCCATGCCCCAGTGGGTGTTCGGCATGGCCACCACCGCCTGGGATGGCGAGCGGCTGCTGGCCATGGCCTGCCGCAACGGCCGCTGGCAGCTGGGCCAGGTGGCCCTGCCCAGCCCTGCCGACAGCGGCAGCCACTGGACCCCGATCGAGCAACCGTTCTGCGATCTGGCGGGCCTCAGCGCCGAGGCGGGCCGGATCGCCTGTGTGGCCAGCGGCCCCAGCCAACCCTCCGGGCTGCTGGAGCTGGAGCTGGCGCAGGGCCACTGGAGTCACACCCCCGCCGCCCCCTGCCCCCTTGCGGCGGAGGCCATCAGCCAGCCCGAGGAGCTGTGGTTTGCCGGCCATGGCGACCAACCCACCCAGGCCTGGTACTACCCCCCGCAGGGCGGCGGGCACCCCCAGGCGCCGCTGCTGGTGAAGGGCCACAGCGGCCCCACCGGCATGGCCCGCACGGGGCTCAGCCTCAGCATTCAGTACTGGACCAGCCGCGGCTGGGGGGTGGTGGATGTGAATTACGGCGGCTCCACGGGCTTTGGCCGCGCCTACCGCGAGCGGCTGCAGGGCCAATGGGGCGTGGTGGATGTGGCCGACTGCGCCGCCGCCGCCAACGCCGTGGTGGAGCGGGGGCTGGCCAGCGCCGAGCGGATCGCCATCGAGGGGGGCAGCGCCGGCGGCTTCACCACCCTGGCGGCCCTGTGCTTCACCGATCGCTTCCGGGCCGGAGCCAGCCGCTATGGCGTGGCCGACCTCAGTGCCCTGGCGGCGGACACCCACCGTTTTGAGGCGCGCTATCTCGATGGCCTGGTGGGGCCCTGGCCGGCAGCGGCGGCGACCTACGCCGCCCGCTCGCCGCTGCAGCATGCGGATCGGATTCGCTGCCCTGTGATTTTTTTCCAGGGGCTGGAGGATGTGGTGGTGCCACCGGAGCAAACCGAACGCATGGCCGACGCCCTGCGCCGCAATGGCATCCCCGTGGAGGTGCACCTGTTCGCCGACGAGGGCCATGGGTTCCGCAACGGCGCCACCCAGGTGACCGTTCTGGAGGCCACCGAGGCCTTCTTCCGCCGGCACTTCCAGCTGTGAGCGAGCTCCTCGGCGGAACGGATCTGCTGCCGCTGCTGCAGCCCCTGGGCTGGCTGGCCCTGGCCATGGCCGCCCTCAGCCTGATCCTCACCCTGGGGCGCCGCATCGGCACGGCGCTGCAGCTGCGCCTGTGGGGCATTCCGGAGGCGTTGGTGGCCGGCCTGCTCGGCCTGCTGCTGGCCCCCTCCGGCCCGCTGCCGCTGCTGCCGGAACCGGTGATGCGCCTGTGGGCCGACCTGCCCCTGGTGCTGCTCACCCTGGTGTTCGGCTCGCTGCTGCTGGGCAAACCCCTGCCACGGCTCCAGGCGCTGTGGAGGCCGGTGTCGGCCCAGGTGTCGTTGGCGCTGATGCTGGCCTTTGGCCAGTACGTGGTGGGCGGCCTGGCGGTGCTGCTGGTGCTGCAGCCGCTGCTGGGGGTGAGCCCGATCATGGCCTGCCTGATTGAGGTGGCCTACGAGGGGGGCCACGGCTCCGCCGCCGCCATGGGCCCCAGCTATGCCGCCCTGGGGTTCCCCGGCGGCCAGGACTTCGGCCTGGCCATGGCCACGGTGGGGCTGCTGAGCTCCACCCTGGTGGGCGGCCTGGTGGTGGTGCAGGCACGCCGGCGGGGTTGGCTGCTGCAGGAGAGCCCCAGCGGGCCATCCGCCCCGACCCCAGCCGCCGCGGCGTCCCCAACCGGACCACCCACTCGCGGGGCCGCCGCCTGGGCGGTGAATCTGGCGCTGGTGGGGGCCGCGGTGGCCATCGGCGACGTCTTGCTGCTTGCCCTCAAGGCCGCCACGGCTCCGCTGGGGGGTGCCGTGGCCACGGTGGTGGACAGCCTGCCGGTGTTTCCCCTGGCGATCATCGGCTCGCTGCTGATGCGCTGGGGTCTGGAGCGCAGCGGCCGCAGCCACTGGGCCTCAGCCCCGATCCAGAGCCAGGTGGGCACCCTCTCGGCGGATCTGCTGATCACGGCGGCCACCGCCGGCCTCAACCTCAAATTGCTGCAGGCCGACTGGCTGCCGCTCACGGTGTTGGCGGTGGCTGGTCTGGCCTGGAATCTGGGGGTGGTGCTGCTGCTGGGGCCGCGGCTGCTGCCGGCGGATTGGTTTGAGCGGGCGATCCTGGAGTTCGGCCAGGCCACCGGGGTGGCGGCCTCCGGGCTGCTGCTGCTGCGCATGGCCGACCCCGACGACCGCAGCGAGGCACTGCCGGCCTTCTCGATCAAACAGTTGTTGCTGCAGCCCTTTGTGGCCGGCGGGGTGGTGACCGTGGTCGCCCCCCTGGCGGTGGCGGGCTGGGGGCTGCCCGTTTGGACGGGCGTCTGCCTGGCGGTGGTGGTGGTGGCTGGCGGAGCTGGCCTGCTGCTGGCGCGGTTTCAGCCGGCTGGAGGAGCCGGCGGCGCGCCGTAGAGCAGGGTGCGGAACTGGTGATGCACGGCGGCCATCTGCTCGGCGCTGAGCAGGGGCGGCTCCCCCAGCTGCAGGGCCTGCAGATACATCTGCGCCAGGGTTTCCACCTCAATGGCGATGCGCAGCGCCTGGTCGAGGCTGCGGCCCAGGGCCACCTGGCCGTGCTGCGCCAGCAGGCAGGCCAGCCGATCCCCCAGGGCCTCAACCGCCCGCTGCGAGAGCTCGGGGGTGCCAAAGGTGGCGTAGGGGGCGCAGCGGATGCTGTCGGCGCCGGCCACGGCGGTCATGCAGTGGAAGGGGGGAATGTCACGGCCGTG
>BJHC01000065.1 GCA_014191535.1 Cyanobium sp.
GGGGCGGCACCCGATCTGGCATCGCTTTGGGATGGGCTGCAGGAGGAGCTGGCCAGCGCCGGAGCCACCGCCACGCCGGAAGCCCACCTGTGGGGCGACGCCGTGCCACGGCGCCAGCGCCCCTGGCTGCAGCAGCCGGTGTTTCAGGACTACCGCAGTGAAACGGAGCTGCTGCGCTACATCCAGCGGTTGGTGTCCCGCGATTTCTCCCTGGTGCACGGGATGATCCCGCTCGGCAGTTGCACCATGAAGCTGAATGCGGCGGCGGAGCTGCAGCCGGTGAGCTGGCCCGCCTTCGCCCAGCTGCATCCGTTTGCGCCTCCCGCCCAGAGCGCCGGCTATCGCCGTCTCGTGGGCGATCTGGAGCAATGGTTGGCGGCGCTCACTGGCTTTGCCGGGGTCTCCCTGCAGCCCAACGCCGGCTCCCAGGGGGAGTACGCCGGCCTGCTGGTGATCCGCGCCTGGCACCGCAGCCGCGGTGACCATCAGCGCCGCATCTGTCTGATCCCCACCAGTGCCCATGGCACCAACCCCGCCAGCGCCGTGATGGCGGGCATGCAGGTGGTGCCCGTGGCCTGCGATGAGCAGGGCAACATCGATCGGGCCGACCTGGAGGCCAAGGCCCAGGCCCACGCCGCGGACCTGGCGGCCCTGATGGTGACCTACCCCTCCACCCATGGGGTGTTTGAGGAGGGGATCCGGGAGATCTGCGCGTTGGTGCACCGCTGCGGCGGCCAGGTGTACCTCGATGGCGCCAACCTCAACGCCCAGGTGGGGCTGGCCAAGCCGGGCCTGTATGGCGCCGATGTGTGCCACCTCAACCTGCACAAAACCTTCTGCATCCCCCATGGCGGCGGCGGCCCGGGGGTGGGGCCGATCGCGGTGGCCGAGCATCTGCTGCCCTTCCTGCCCGGCCACCCCCTGGCCCAGGGCTGTGGCGGTGGAGAACCGATCGGGCCGGTGTCAGCGGCCCCCTGGGGCAGCGCCAGCATCCTGCCGATCAGCTGGATGTACATCCGCATGATGGGCGGCGCCGGGTTGCGCCAGGCCAGCGCCGTGGCCCTGTTGGCGGCCAACTGGCTGGCGGAGCAACTGGAGCCCCATTTCCCCGTGCTTTACCGCGGCGCCAATGGCCGGGTTGCCCATGAATGCATCCTCGATCTGCGGCCCCTGCGCCGCAGCGCTGGGTTGGAGGTGGACGACCTGGCCAAGCGGTTGATGGATTACGGCTTCCATGCCCCCACCGTGAGCTGGCCCGTGGCCGGCACCGTGATGGTGGAGCCCACCGAGAGCGAGGCGCTGCCGGAGTTGGAGCGGTTTGTGGCGGCGATGACGGCGATTCGCGCTGAGGTCGCCGCCATCGAGGCGGGCCGCTGCGACCCCCAGAACAACCCGCTTAAGCGCGCCCCCCACACCCTGGCCGCCGTCACCGCCGATGCCTGGGACCGTCCCTACAGCCGCCAGCAAGCGGGTTTCCCCGCCGGGGAGGGGCAGCTGGCCGGCAAGTTGTGGCCCGCCGTGGCCCGCATCGACAACGCCTACGGCGATCGCAACCTGGTGTGCACCTGTCCTTCGGTGGAGGAGCTGGCGCTGGCGACAGCCGCCTGAGGGCCTGGTTGGTTGCAGCTTGCGCCTTCGTTTCAGGCGTTTATATTTCATGCGCTCAGGGAATTTGCTGAATTTCTTTCGGCAAATGCTCTTGCAACAACAGCAAAATCTGCTGCAACTGCAGGCATCACTGCAGGCCGGCCATTCAAATGAGTGACGACACCCTGGGTTTGATTGACGCCAAGCGGTCCGGCGCGGATGCCGGTGACGCCGCCGGCAAGCCCCAGGCCTCGCTCCAGCTGCCCACCCTGCCTGAGGGTCAGACCCTGCGGGTTGAGGGCACCAACGTGGTGCGCGTGCCCTTCGGCGTGCGCCGTCCGCTGCGCACCCGCCCGGCGCGCCCCGAGCACTGGGCCACCCTGGTACTTCCCTTCCAGGCGGGCGGCTCCTCCCCCACGCCACCGCCCCAGGCGGCCTGAGCTGTTCAGCCCTCCCGCGTTCAGCTGGCCTGATCCAGGCGCCAGTCGATGAGGGCTTTGACGTCATCCACCGAGCTGGCCGGTGCCCGGAAGGGCAGCTGTTGCATGGGGCTGCGCTCCGGGCGCACCAGCCAGGTGAGGTCGTTCTGTGGGATGAGCACGAAGCCCCGGTAGCGCACCGCCCAGCGTTGGTGGATGGTGCTGCTGCTGGTGGCGGTGCCCATGGCTCACCGGAATGGCTGAATGCCGTCATTTGAGCGGCTGGAGGCCCCATCTCCGGCAGATTTCTTTTTTCTTCCGCTGGATGTAACTGCGGCGGTTACACCTCATCAATGGCTTGGTGGAGCTCCTGACCTGAACTGGCTTTTGATCGGTTTTTGCGATCCCATGACCTGTCAGCACTTGCTGATGATCGTTAGAGCCACGGGGCTGACGCGTCGCCGGGTTGAGGCCTCGGCCTCTCAGTAGTTGGCGCCACTGCGGCGCTGGTGCACGGCGGTGGTGGCCGCGGCGTCGAGCAGGGCACCCGCCTCCGCCTGGGCATAAATCAGCCAGTGGTCGCCGCATTCCATCCGTTGCTTCACCTGGCACTCCAGCCAGGCCACGGCCTCCGGCAGTACCGGCTGGCCAGCGGGGCTTTGCTCCAGGTTCAGCCCGGCGAAGCGGTCGGCACCGGGGGCGAAGGGTTGCAGGAACTGCTTCATCGGCCCGCTCTCCCGCCCCGCCGCCAGCACGTTGAGGGCAAACACATCCCCCACGTGCAGCAGGGCCTCCACGGCGCGGTCCCTGGCCACGGCGACTGTCAGGCCGGGGGGGCTGAAGCTGGCCTGGCTCACCCAGCTGGCCACCATGGCGCCGCTGAGCCGGGACTCGCCGCTCCCTTTCACGGTGGTGAGCACGCACAGGGATCCCACCACGCGGCCGAGGGCTTGCACCGCCGGATTGCTGCGGCTTTCGTTCAGGCCACCGCCGCTGCTGCGGCGTTGCTGGCGCCGTTGTTCCGCCTGCAGGCTGCGGCCCAGGGCGGTTCCCGTTTCCTCGCAGGTTTTGAGGGTGGCGGCATCGGGGCTGAACTTCACCTTGATCGGCTCAAAGGCGAAGCGGAATCCGCCATCCCGCAGCTTGGTTTCCAGCAGCTCGAGCGCTTCACCGCTCCAGCCAAAGCTGCCGAACACCCCCACCGGCTTGGCGCGATCGCCCTCCGCCAGCAGGGTGCCGAGGGCCGACACGATCGGCGTCGGGGCATGGCCGCCAAGGGTGGGGGAGCCGATCAGCACCGCATCGCAACCGCGGATCGCCTCCAGCAGTTTCTCCGCCGGCGTGAACTCGCAGTTGATGCTCTCCACCCGCACCCCCGTGCGCGCCACCCCCTGGGCCAGGGCATCGGCGATGGCGGCGGTGTTGCCGTAGGCGCTGGCGAACAGCAGGGCCACCGAGAGCTTGGCCCGCTCCTGGGCCGCGCCCCAGCGGCGGTAGTCCGTCAGCAGGCTGCGCCAGCTCTCGCTGATGGCGGGGCCATGGCCCGGGGCGATGGTGCGGATCGGCAGTTCATCCACGCGGTTGAGCACGGCCTCCACCTGCCGGGCCATCGGCGCCATCAGGCAGTCGTAGAAGTAGCGGCGGTCCTCCTCGGTGCTGCTGCGGTTGGCTTCGGCCCAGTCGCTGCTGCAGAGGTGAGCGGCAAAGAACTTGCCGCTCATCAACAGGCCGGTGCGCTCTTCAAAGGCCATCAGGCTCCCCGGCCAACGGGGCGTGGGGGCGGGGTAGAGGCAGAGGCGGAAGCCATGGGCCAGGGGGCGGCAGCCCTCCTGTTTGACCACATCGATCGGGGGCAGGGCCGGCAGCTCCACGGCTGCCGCGGTCGCCTCGGGCCCTGTGGGGCGTTGCTGGCTCCAGAGGTCCTGCAGCAGGCGCGCACCGGCGTTGGAGGCCACCAACATCAGCGCTGGCCACTGCGCCGCCAGCCGCCGCAGCAGGGCCACCCGGTTGGGGTTCACGTGCCCCACGATCACCTTCAGTTCTGCTTCCGCCGGCACCAGGGCTGCCAATTGCTCCAGATAGGGCTCGGCGAAGGAGTCGCCGGGGGGGTGCACCAGCACCGGCGGCACCGCCCTGCCGGCCGCTGTCGTGCCGGCGGTGAACAGGAAGCTGTTGGCGCTGGTGCCCCGCTCCAGGCCGTATTCCACTTCGAAGCGCAGCCGCCGCGGACTCAGCCCCCGCAGGCAGATCAGCCCCGGTTCGATCGGGATCTGGATGACGGTGCGCGCGGCGCTGGCGGCAGGGCTGACCGCAGGGCTGCTACTGGCGCCCATCAGTAGTGGTTCCCCACTTTGCGGTGGTGCACCGCAGTGGTTGCCTCCGTATCGGAGACATTGCCCTGCTCCACCTCGGCATAGATGATCCAGTGGTCCGGACCTTCCATCCGTTGCTGCACCCGGCAGCCCAGGAAGGCCAGGGCATCCCCCAGCACCGGGCCGCCGCTGGCGACGCCGTCGAGCACGTTGACGCCGGCGAAGCGATCGGCGCCCGGGGGGAAGCGCTTGAGGAAATGGCGCAGCAGGGGTTGGTGGTTGTCGTCCCGCAGGATGTTGAGCACGAAGCGGTCCCCCACCTGCAGCAGGGCTTCGATGGCACGGTCTTTGGCCACGGCCACCGTGATCCCCGGCGGTTCAAAGCTGGCCTGGCTCACCCAGCTGGCCACCATGGCGGAGGCCCGTTCCTCCTGTCGGGCGGTCACCACGTACAGCCCGCCGGAGAGACGACCCAGGGCCTTGTCCAGGTCGCCGTCGAGGGCCTTCATCGCGGCGATGGTTTTGTCGCGGGTCAGCAGTTGGCCCAGGTCGGTGCCGGCCTCCTCGCAGCGTTGATAGTCGTTGCCGTCGGGCACCTGGCGAACGCGCAGCGGTTCGAAGGCTTCCTTCTGCCCGAGGCTGCGCAGGCGGCTGGCCACGGTGTCGATCGGCTCATCGTTGCCGCCGAAGGCGTCGTAGGTGGCCACCCATTGCTTCGGTTGCAGGGCCGCCAGCAGGGTGCCGATGGAGGCCTGCAGCTCGGCATCGGGATTGGCGGGCCAGGTGGGCACCACCACGGCATTGGCTTCGCCGATCAGGGCGCTCAATTCCTGGGGGTCAGTGGCGCGGAGATCCACCAGTTGCACCTGGGCCTCCGCCTTGCCGATGCCGCGGGCGATGGCCTGGCTGAGGCGATCGCAGAAGCCGTATTGGCTCACATAACAAACCGCCGCATAGGCCTCGCCCTTGCTGCGGCCTTCACTCCAGTCGCGGTAGTCCGACAGCCAGAGGCCGAGGTGATGGCGCAGCAGGGGGCCATGGCCCACGGCGATGGTGTTGAGGGCCGGCAGGGCGTCCATGCGCTTCATCGCCTGCAGCACGCTGCGGGCGTTGGGTCCCATCAGGCAGTCGTAGTAGAAGCGGAAATCCGGAGCGATGGCGCCGGCATCCACATCAAAGACGTCGTCGGAGCAGTAGTGCAGGCCGAAGGCGTCGCAGGTGTAGAGGATGCCGGTGCCGTGGTCGAACGAAAAAATCGTGTCCGGCCAGTGCAGATTCGGGGCACTCAGAAACTCGAAGCGGTGGGCCACGCCGCTGTCGGGGTTGGTGCCCAGATCCAGTTCATCGCCGCTTTTCACGGCCCGGCTCTTGAAGGGGCGGTGCACCTGGTTTTCCAGGAACTGCAGCGCCACCTTGGAACCCACGATTTCGAGCTCGGGGTTGAGGTCGATCAGGTGGCCGATCAGGCCGGAGTGGTCGGGTTCGGTGTGGCTGACGATCAGGTGATCGATGGCCTTCGGATCGATCTGGCCCTGCAGCAGCGGCAGCCAGGTGGCCTCGAACTTGAGATGGCTGCTGTCGATCAGGGCGGTGCGCTCGCCACGCACCAGGAAGCTGTTGTAGGTGGTGCCGTTGCGCAGGCCGAACTCGATGTCGAAACGGCTGCGGTCCCAGTCCAGTGAGCGGATCGTGGTGGTGTCCGCGGCGATGGGCTCGCATTGGAGGCTGAGGCGGCCAGCCTTGGGTTGATCAGCCATGGGGACCCAGCGCAGTCGCGGCACGTGGGGCAACTGTAGGTAGGTCACCGGGGCCCCTTGGCCGGAGCCCGCTCGGGCCGCGTGGGCAGCAAAAGACCCCGACGTTGCCGCCGGGGCCTGGTCCCGTCCTCTGATGGTGTGTGGTCTGGGATCAGCCCTCCACCTTCACGCTGACGCTGGTTGTGGTCTGGGCCTTGGGGGCCGTGACCGTGAGCAGGCCATCGCGGTAGTGGGCGCTGAGCCCGTCGCGGTCGATGCCCGAGGGGAAGCGGAAGCTGCGGCTCCAGGTGCCATAGCGGAACTCACTCAGCAGGGGGCCGCTGGCGGCTGGGGCCTCCGCCTCGCCGGCGGGCTCGGGCTCGGGGGCGCGGCGCTGGGCACTGATCACCAGGCTGCGGTCGGTGGCTTTGACGTCGATCGAGTCACGGTCCACACCGGGCAGCTCGAGGCAGATGCTGAAGCCGGCTTCGGTGTCGCGCACCTCCGCGGCGGGCACACGCTCGGCGCTGTGCAGTTGCTGTTCCAGCTGTTGGAACAGATCGGTGTCGAACAGATCGAAGGGCGATTGGCGCAGGGTCAACATGGCGGGGTCTGCAAGGGATCGCTGGTGCGGGGGATCACCCGCATCGCCAATGTGGCCCCGTTGCCGCAGCCCCAGGGGCGCGAGAACCGATCCGATCGGTACGGCCCCTACGGCCTGGGTTCGGCTGCCCCACCAGGGTTGTCGGGGGAGCCGAACCGTGGCCTAGAGCCACCACCAGCTGTTGAAGGCGGCCGCTTGACCGCAGGGGCGCCCGTCGGCATCCCAGAGGGTCCAGAGCCGGGCGTTGTCGATCTGGAAGCGGCGTCCGCCGCTGCTGATGCGGATGCCGCTATAGCCGGAGATGGCGTGCTGTTGCTGGGCCTGCACCAACATCCGGGCTCGCTCTCGCCGTTGCTGTGGCTCCGCCGTGAGCCGTGAGGGCAGGCCCACCATCTGGCCCCAGCTCCGTTGCCACAGCTGCAGGGCGGCGGCATTGGCGTAGATCAAGCGCGGTCCGGGGTCGCCGCCGGGGTCGCTGCCGTCGTGGGCGAGCACCACCGTGGGGCAAGCGAACAGCTCCTGGGCCTGGTGCGCTGGATCCTGCCGCGGCAACAGGTTGCGCCCGAAGCCCTGCCGATGGCTGCGCAGGATGCAGGCCACCAGCTCTTGCTGCGCTGCCTCCAGCCACGGGGCCGCTGGCATCCCCTCAGCTGCCGTTGGTGTCGTTGTCGTTGCTCTGATTGCTGCCGGCGGCCATGGCGGTGGCCATGGCCGCGGCGCTGAAGCCCGCCCCCTGGGCCTTGAGATGGTCAACGAACTGACGCCCCGCCTCCGGGAAGCGGCCGTCCTCCGCCAGGGGCACGGGCCCCGCTTCATCCAGGCCGGTGTCCCCCTCCATC
>BJHC01000066.1 GCA_014191535.1 Cyanobium sp.
CCGGGCTGCGGCGGATGGCCAACTGCAGCCGGCCATCGCCGCTCCGCACCAGGGCCGGTGCCGCCAGGTCGAGCACCACCCGCCGCAGCCCCAGGCCCTGGTCGCGGCTCCGGATCGAGAGCAGCTCGGCCGGGGGCAGCTGCAGCTGCAGGGTTCCCTGGCGGTGGCTGATGGTGACCCCAAGGGCCCGCAGCAGAGCGGTGGTGGGCACTGTGACCTCATCGTCGAGGCTGCGCTGCTGGGCGGATGGCACCAACACCCGCACCCCGAACCACTCCAGCTCGAGGCCATCGGCCCCCGCTGGGCTGCGGCTGACGCCGAGTTGTCCGTCCAGCACCTCCAGCGGCAGCCACAGCTCGCCCTGCTCAATCCGCCAACGGGCCCGTTGGCGCCAGCCATTGATCTCGAGCCAGTCCCCCTGGCCGCGGCTGAGGGCTGCCGGTCGGCCGGGGGGTTGGCGCTGGGAGGGCAGGGGTGCCGTCTCCAGGGCCGGAGGCGGCGTGAGCGGAATCCCGGGCAGCAGCGCCACCAGCGCCGGCAGGGGTGCCATGGATCCGCCGCCGCAGGTGGGGTCACGGTAGCGGCGTTGGCCAGAACGGAACGGCAGGGCCTGCTTTTAGGATCATCGTTTGCCAGCGCGGCCTCGCGGCCGGGCGAGATCGGCCACCACCCTGTGCACCCTGCCTGCGGCCAGCAGCTGAGCCAGCTGCTGAACCCGTGGCATTGCCAGGCCAGAGGGACGCTTCGTTATCGCGCTGGGGTTCGTACTCACTTCGTGTTGTCGCCGGGTTATGTCGCTGTTCTCTCGCCCTGAATGGCCCCATCGCGACACCCCGGCCCCCACGGCCGTGGCCGGCGAGAAGGATGCCTGCGGCGTGGGTTTTCTGGCGAGCCTCAAGGGCGAGGCCAGCCATTGGTTGCTGCAGCAGGCCCTGCGCGGCCTCGACTGCATGGAGCACCGGGGCGGCTGCGGCGGCGATGGTGATTCCGGCGATGGAGCTGGGGTGCTGTGCGGCATCCCCTGGAGCTTCCTGGAGGCGGTGTGGCCGGCTGCGGCGGCCCACGCCGGCGCCACCCGCGGCCTCGGCATGGTGTTTTTGCCCGCCGATCCCCAGCGCCGGGAGCAGGCCCGCCACTTCTGCGATCAGGAGGCTGAACGGCTGGGCCTGCGCAGCCTGGGCTGGCGCGAGGTGCCGGTGGACCCCTCCGTGCTGGGCCCCCTGGCCCGGGGCACGGCACCGGTGATTGAGCAGTGGTTGCTGGCGTCCGACAGCACGGGTGATGCCCTGGAGGCGCTGCTGTTCCGCCTGCGCCGCCGCTGCGGCGACCGCGCCCGCGAGGTGTGGGGCGCCGGCCCCGGCGACCTCTACTTCGCCTCGCTCAGTGGCCGCACCGTTGTTTACAAGGGCATGGTGCGTTCGGAGGTGCTGGCCGCCTTCTACGGCGACCTGCGCGACCCGCGCTTTGCGGTGAGCTTTGCGGTGTATCACCGCCGTTTCAGCACCAACACGCTGCCCCGTTGGCCCCTGGCCCAGCCGATGCGCCTGCTCGGGCACAACGGTGAGATCAACACCCTGCTGGGCAACCTCAATTGGGCCCGGGCCGCCGAATCCGAGCTGGATGCGGTGTGGGGTGAGGCCGCCGCCGATCTCAAGCCGGTGGTGAACCCGGCCTTCAGCGATTCCGCCAACCTCGACGCCACGCTGGAGCTGCTGGTGCGCAGCGGCCGGCCGATCACCGAAAGCCTGCTGACCTTGGTGCCGGAGGCCTTCCGCGACCAGCCCGAGCTGGAGGACAAGCCGGCGATTCAGGCCTTTTATGAGTATTCGGCCTGCACCCAGGAGCCCTGGGATGGCCCGGCCCTGCTGGTGTTCGCCGATGGCCGCAGCGTGGGGGCCACCCTCGACCGCAACGGCCTGCGCCCGGCCCGCTACTGCATCACCAGCGACGGCGTGGTGGTGATGGGCTCGGAAACCGGTGTGGTGGAGCTCGAGGAGAGCCGCATTGTGGAGAAGGGGCGCCTTGGCCCCGGCCAGATGCTGGCGGTCGACCTGGAGCAGGGCCGCCTGTTGCGCAACTGGGAGGTGAAGCAGGAGGTGGCTTCGCGCCACCCCTACGGCCAGTGGCTGGCGGAGCACCGCCGCAGCCTTGGGGCCCAGCCCTGGGCCCAAGAGCGCCAGTTGGGTGACCTGCAACTCCTGCAGCTGCAGACGGCCTTCGGCTTCACCGCCGAGGACTTCGATCTGGTGATCGAGGACATGGCCGGTGCCGCGAAGGAGCCCACCTATTGCATGGGCGACGACATCCCCCTGGCGGTGCTCTCCGACAAGCCCCACCTGCTCTACGACTACTTCAAGCAGCGCTTCGCCCAGGTCACCAACCCGCCGATCGATCCGCTGCGGGAAAAGCTGGTGATGAGCCTGGAGATGCACCTGGGCCAGCGCCGCTCACCGCTGCGCCCGGAGGCCGCCGCCGCCGCCGTGTTGCACCTCAGCAGCCCGATCCTCAATGAGGCGGAGCTGGCGGCCGTGGCTCAGCAGGGCCTGCCCTGCAGCACCCTGTCCACCCTGATGCCGATCACCGCTGGCCCCGGTGGTCTGGAGGCGGCCCTGGTGGCTCTGAAGGGTGCCGCTGAGGCGGCCGTGCGCGGCGGCAGCCAGATCCTGGTGCTCTCCGACCGCACCGATGGCCAGGGCCAGCCCTGCGGCATCAACGCCACCACCACCTACATCCCTCCCCTGCTGGCGGTGGGGGCCGTGCACCATCACCTGCTCAACCTCGGCCTGCGGCTGCAGACCTCCCTGGTGGTGGATACGGCCCAGTGCTGGAGCACCCATCACCTGGCCTGCCTGATCGGCTATGGCGCCAGCGCCGTCTGCCCCTGGCTCACCTGGGAGACGGCCCGCCATTGGCTGGCCCAGCCCAAGGTGCAAACCAACATCGAGCGGGGCAAGCTGCCGGCCCTCACCCCCGACCTGGTGCAGGCCAACGTGCGCAAGGCCCTCGAGGACGGCTTGCGCAAGATCCTTTCCAAGATCGGTATCTCGTTGCTCGCCAGCTATCACGGCGCCCAGATCTTTGAAGCCATCGGCATCGGTGCCGACCTGATCGCGCTGGCCTTTAAGGGCACCACCAGCCGCGTGGCCGGCCTCAGCCTGCGGGAGCTCGCCAGCGAAACCCTCAGCTTCCACACCAAGGCCTTCCCCGAGCTCAACCGCAGCAAGCTCGAGTTCATGGGCTTTGTGCAGTACCGCACGGGTGGTGAGTACCACCTCAACAGCCCGGAGATGGCCAAGGCGCTGCACGCCGCCGTGGAGGCAGGCCCCGGCTACGACCACTTCTCCACCTACAAAACCCTGCTGGAGAACCGGCCCGTCACGGCCCTGCGCGACCTGCTGGAGCTCAAGCCCGCCGCCACGCCCCTCCCCCTGGATCAGGTGGAGAGCGTGGAGAGCATCTGCAGCCGTTTCTGCACCGGCGGCATGAGCCTCGGTGCCCTCTCGCGGGAGGCCCATGAGGTGCTGGCCATCGCCATGAACCGCATCGGTGGCAAGAGCAACAGCGGTGAAGGCGGCGAGGATCCGGCCCGCTTCAAGCTGCTCGACGACGTCGACGGCGAGGGCCGTTCCGCCACCCTGCCCACCCTCCAGGGCCTCCGCAACGGCGACACCGCTTGCTCGGCCATCAAACAGATCGCCTCCGGCCGTTTCGGTGTGACCCCCGAATACCTGCGCAGTGGCCGGCAGCTGGAGATCAAGGTGGCCCAGGGCGCCAAGCCCGGCGAGGGCGGGCAGCTGCCCGGCCCCAAGGTGGATCCCTACATCGCCTGGCTGCGCAACAGCAAGCCGGGGGTGGCGTTGATCTCCCCGCCGCCCCACCACGACATCTATTCCATTGAGGATCTGGCGCAGCTGATCCACGACCTGCACCAGGTGCACCCCGCCGCCAAGGTGAGCGTGAAGCTGGTGGCGGAGATCGGCATCGGCACCATTGCCGCCGGTGTGGCCAAGGCCAACGCCGATGTGATTCAGATCTCCGGCCACGACGGCGGCACCGGGGCTTCGCCGCTCAGTTCGATCAAACATGCCGGCAGCCCCTGGGAGCTGGGGCTCACCGAGGTGCATCGCGCCCTGCTCGAGAACGGCCTGAGGCAGCGGGTGCTGCTGCGCGCCGACGGCGGCCTCAAGACCGGCTGGGACGTGCTCATCGCCGCCCTGTTGGGCGCCGAGGAATACGGCTTCGGCTCGATCGCGATGATCGCTGAGGGCTGCATCATGGCCCGGGTTTGCCACACCAATAACTGCCCGGTGGGGGTGGCCACCCAGAAGGAGGCCCTGCGCAAGCGCTTCACCGGCCTGCCCGAGCACGTGGTGAACTTCTTCCTGTTCGTGGCCGAGGAGGTGCGCCAGCTGTTGAGCGTGCTCGGCGTGGCCCGCCTCGAAGACCTCATCGGCCGCACCGAGCTGTTGCAGCCCCGTTCGGTGCAGCTGGCCAAAACCCAGGCCCTCGACCTCTCCTGCCTGCTGGATCCGATTCCGGCCGCGGCTGACCGCGTCTGGCTGCGGCACGACACCGCCGCCCATGGCAACGGCGTGATCCTGGAGGATCAGCTGCTGGCCGATGCCGAGCTGATGGCGGCCCTCGAGGGTCATGGCCGTGTGGCCCGCACCCTGGCGATCGTGAACACCGACCGCAGCGTCGGTGCGCGTTTGTCCGGGGAGATTGCGGCCCGCCATGGCAACACCGGTTTCGGCGGTCAGCTCGACCTCACCTTCGAGGGTGCCGCCGGCCAGAGCTTCGGGGCCTTTGTGCTCCAGGGCATGAACGTGCGCCTGGTGGGTGAGGCCAACGATTACGTCGGCAAGGGCCTCAATGGGGGCCGCATCACCGTGGTGCCCCCCGCCGGTGGCCACGATCCCGGCAGCCAGGTGATCCTGGGCAACACCTGCCTCTATGGCGCCACCGGGGGCGAGCTGTTTGCCCTGGGCCGCGCCGGTGAGCGCTTTGCCGTGCGCAACAGCGGCGCCCGCACCGTGGTGGAAGGGGCCGGCGACCACTGCTGTGAATACATGACCGGCGGTGTGGTGGTGGTGCTGGGCAGCACCGGCCGCAACCTGGCCGCCGGCATGACCGGTGGCGTGGCCTTCCTCCTCGATGAGGACGGTCGTCTGGCGGAGCGGGTCAATCCCGAGATCGTGGCCCTCTGCGAGCTCACCACTCCTGAGCAGGAAGCCCTGCTCAAGCCTCTGCTGCAGAGCCATCAGCAGGCCACCGGCAGTGCCAAGGCTGCGGCGATCCTGGCCGACTGGGACGGTTGGAAGAGCCGCTTCCGGGTGCTGGTGCCCCCCAGCGAGAAGGCCAACGTGGGCCTGGCTGAGCGCCAGGCCGTGGCTGTCTGACGCAGCCTGATCCAGGCTGGGTCGGTTTGCCGCCGTTCCGGTTCGGGGCTCCCCCGGCCGGGACGGTTCGCCCCACCGCCGGGTTCGGTCGGCCCCCGTGGCGGCGCCGCAGGGGCTCCATAGGGTTCCGGCAGTCGCAACCCAGCGCATGCCTCCCGAATTCGCCCAGCAGATGCAACAGCTGATGGCCCGGCAGATGGCCGTGGCGTTCCTCCACCACTGCGCCCGGCTCGATGCGCCGGTGAGCCTGGTGAACAGCCGCCTGGAGGCCCTCGGGGATGCTCCCGAAGCGCAGGCCCTGGAAGCGGAGTTTCTGCTCGCCCCTTAACGCGGGTGCTGCGCCATCAGCCGCTGCACCTCTCCGGCGTGGTAGCTGCTGCGGGTGAGCGGCGTGCTCACCACCTGCAGAAACCCCAGCTCTGTTTCGCCGTGGCTGCGGAACCGATCAAATTGCTCGGGCGTCACGAAGCGATCCACCGGCAGATGCTTCGGTCCCGGGGAGAGGTACTGGCCGATGGTCACGATGTCGACCTGGTGTTGCCGTAGGTCGGCCAACACCGACAACACCTCGGCATCGGTTTCCCCCAGGCCCACCATCAACCCCGATTTGCTGTAGGCCCGCGGCCAGCCTTGACGCACCCGCAGCAGCAGCTCCAGCGAGCGTTCGTAGATCCCCTGGGGCCGGGCTTTGCGGTAGAGCCGCGGCACGGTTTCGATGTTGTGGTTGAGCACATCCGGAGCGGCGTCCATCACGGTCGCCAGGGCGGTCCAGTTGCCGCAGAAATCCGGGATCAGCAGCTCGATCGTGGTGAGTGGCGAGCGTTGGCGCACCTGCTCGATGCAGGCCACAAACTGGCTGGCGCCGCCGTCATCGAGGTCGTCGCGGTTCACCGAGGTGATCACCACGTGGCGCAGCCCCAGGCGGGCCACCGCCTCGCCGAGCCGTTGCGGTTCGGTGGGGTCGAGCGCCCGCACGCTCTTGTCGAAGTCGATATCGCAGTAGGGGCAGGCGCGGGTACAACCCGGGCCCATGATCAAAAAGGTGGCGGTGCCGCCGGCGAAGCACTCGCCGATGTTGGGGCAGCTGGCCTCCTGGCAGACCGTGTTGAGCTTGAGGTCGAGCAGCAGGTCGGCCACCTCACCGATCCGTTCCCGCTGGGGAGCCTTCACGCGCAGCCAGTCGGGTTTCAGCAAGGGCGAGATCGGGCCCGGGGGCATCCGTGGGATGTCAACTCTAGGAAGGGGCCTGAACCCCCATCGCCTACACTCCGCCCATCGGGATGTAGCGCAGCTTGGTAGCGCACTTCGTTCGGGACGAAGGGGCCGCAGGTTCGAATCCTGTCATCCCGACTTTCAGCTGAGTTCAGCCCCGGGATACCCCCGTGGGGTGACCATCCGCCCGCCGTCCACCCGGCTGCTGCTGTTGCCCACCAGCACCAGGGTCAGCATGTCCACCTGGTCGGTGGGCAGGGTGCCGAGGCTGTGCAGGCTCACCGCCTCCTCCTGCCGCCCCAGTTGGCGTGCCAACACCACCGGGGTGCTCGCCGGCCGGCCCTCCAGCAACAGCTCCTGGGCCCGCGCCAGTTGCCAGTCGCGCCCTCGGGAGCGGGGGTTGTAAAGCGCCACCACGAAATCACCGGCCGCGGCGGCCCGCAGCCGCCGTTCGATCACCTCCCAGGGGGTGAGCCGATCGCTGAGGCTGATGGTGCAGAAGTCGTGCATGAGGGGGGCGCCGGCCCGGGCCGCCGCCAGCTGCAGCGCCGAGATGCCCGGGTGCACGCTGAAGCGGGGGCGATCCCCCTCCGCTAGAGCCATCCATTGCTCTAAGGCCAGGCCAGCCATGCCATAGATGCCGCTGTCACCCGACGACACCAGGGCCACCGTGAGCCCCTGGCAGGCCAACTCCAAGGCTTCGCGGCAGCGCTGCCGCTCCTCGGTGAGGGTTCCATCGCTGCGCAGTTGATCCGGCCGCCGCAGCGGCTCCAGC
>BJHC01000067.1 GCA_014191535.1 Cyanobium sp.
GGCGGAACAGGCTGCTCCATCGCCATGGGCTGCTCCAGCGCCTGGGGCTGTTCCATCGCCAGGGGCTCCGGCTCCTGCTCAGGCGCTGGCTCAGGTGCTGACTCAGGCTCGGGTTCCGGTGCGGGCTCCGGCAGCACGGCCACGGCGGGGGGCGCCGGTTCCGTGGCCGCGGGCCGCAGCCGCGGCAGCCACACCCCCAGGGCGATCAGGGCCGCCAGGGCCAGGGCCAGCAGCAGCGGCCAGAACAGCGGCGCCAGGTCGTTGGGCCACCAGCGGGGGCGCCAGAGGCCGCCCTCGCCATTGCGCCGCACCGATTCCCGCAGCCGCAGGCCCGTGTCCGCCACCACGGCGCGCAGGTCTTCCGCCAGCAGCCCCCAGGGGTTGCGGTAGGGGGCGGGCAGGTTGGAGCGATCCGGGTCGGGCCGGTCGGGGGAACGGGGAGCGGAGCGGATCAGTTGCTGTTGCGACGCCGCAACAAGGAAAGCGGATTGCGGAAGCCGCTGCCCGTCTCCTGACCCTCATACCCCTGGAAGTTGGGGTCGGCGGACTGGCCGCGGGAGAACTGCTCCACGGCGGCGGCATCGGGGGAGGGCTCCTTCACGCCGCGCACCTCCTTGTACATGCGGTCGTACTCGAGGGCAGAGCGGCCCCAGCTGTAGTCGGCCTGCATGGCGCGGCGCTGCAGCTCGCGCCAGCTGTCGCCATGGCGGTACGCCTCCCAGGAGCGCACGATCGAGGTGTAGAAGTCGAGCGGGTCGTAGCGGTCGAAGCAGAAGCCGGTGCCGCTGTGGTTGTTGGGGTCGTGGGGAGGCACGGTGTCCACCAGGCCGCCGACACGGCGCACCACCGGCACACTGCCGTAGCGCATGGCCAGCAGCTGGCTGATGCCACAGGGCTCAAAGCGGCTGGGCATCAGGAAGGCATCGCTGCCGGCATAGATGAGCCGGGAGAGGGCGTCGTCGTAGGTGAGGAACACCGCGAAGCGGCCGGGATGGCGGGCGGCCATCTGCCACAGGCCGGATTCCAGGTGACGATCCCCCGTGCCCAGCACCACGAACTGCGTGTCGGAATAGGCGAGCACGCGGTCGGCCACCTGCAGCAGCAGGTCCACACCCTTCTGATCCACCAGGCGGCTCACCAAACCCATCAGGTAGGTGTTGGGGTTCACCGCCAGGCCCATGCGCTCCTGCAGCACGCGCTTGCACTCGGCCTTGCCGGCCATGTCCTTCACGCTGTAGTTGGCCGGCAGGGTGGCGTCGGTGGCCGGGTTCCAGTCGGCCTGGTCGATGCCGTTGAGGATGCCCCGCAGCTTGCCGCTGATGTAGTTGAGCAGGCCCTCCAGTTGCTCGCCGTACTCGGAGGTGCGGATCTCCTGGGCGTAGGTGGGCGACACGGCGTTGACCCGGTCGGCATAGAGCAGCGCCGCCGCCATGGTGTGGTCGCCCTGCATGTACCAGGGGCACCAGGTCATGCGGTCGAGCTTCCAGCGCCAGGGCCCCTGGTACTTGAGGTTGTGGATGGTGAACACCGTGCTGATGTCCGGGTCCTGATGCATCCACACCGGGATCATGCCGGTGTGCCAGTCGTGGCAGTGCAGGATCTCGGGCTTCCAGTGGTTCCAGGCGAACTCGGCGGCGGCGCTGGCGAAGAAGGTGAAGCGCCAGTCCTCGTCCTCACCGCCGTAGATGCGCTCGGGATCGAACACCGGGTGGCCCACCAGGTAGAGGGGCAAGCCATTGCTCGGGTGGCGCGTTTCGAACACCGCGAAGTCGGTGCCCATGGTGTGGCCGCGCCAGATCGGATCCGACGGGATCTGCAGCTGGCTCCAGAGGCGGCCGTAGCCCGGCATGATCAGCCGCACGTCGTGGCCGAGGGCCTTCAGGGCCGGGGGCAGGGAGCCCACCACGTCGCCCATGCCGCCCACCTTGACCATGGGGGCGCATTCGGCTGCGGCAAACAGCACCCGCATGGGAGTCCGGCGAAAAGTGGGCGCAACTCTACGGGCGTTCTCCGAAGAGCTCCGTCAGGGCAGAACAGTCACCGGCGTGCCCACCTCCACCAGATCGAACACCTCCTGCACGCTCTCCTCATAGAGACGCACGCATCCATGGGACACGGCGCGGCCCACGGTCCAGCGGTGCGGGGTGCCGTGGAAGCCGGCCACGGTGCAGCCATCCACGCTCAGGTAGCGCTCGCCATCCCAGGCGTTGGTGCGCGGCTCGCAGTTGCGGTGGAAGCCGATCCAGCGGGAGCCCAGCGGATTGGTGCGGCCCGGGGGAACGGTGCGGCCGTCACCGGGGTGCTCCCAGTGGGGGTTGGCCACCTTCTCCAGCACCTGATGGCGGCCGGCCGGGGTCTCCCAGCCCTCGGTGCCCACCGCCGCCGGGTAGCGGCGCAGCAGGCGGCCGTCGCGCAGCACCATCAGCTGCCGCAGGCTGCGGTCGAGCACCAGCTGCAGCCCCTCGCTGTTCATCAGGTCGGAGGGGATACGGCTGAGGGCCACCGCATCGCTGATCTCCGGTGCCGGCGGCGGAATCGGGTCCGGCTGGCGGGCGTGGGCAGGGGAAGCGGATGCGGCGATCCCGGCCAAGGCCAGCGCCGCCAGGGCGGCGCCCACCCCGGGGCGATGCGACAGACGGGAAGGTGTCACAGCGAGGCTTGCACTCTGTCCAACTGCTAGCCAGCCCTGACCAGGCGGGCCACACAGCCCTCAGGGCAGCCAGGGGGAATCGGAAAAGTCGGGAGCGCGCTTCTCCAGGAAGGCGTTGCGACCCTCCTGGCCCTCCTCGGTTCGGTAGAAGAGATGGGTGGCCTGCCCCGCCAGCTCCTGGATGCCGGCGAGGCCATCGGTTTCAGCGTTGAAGGCCGCCTTGAGGCAGCGGATGGCGGTGGGGCTGTGGCGCAGCACCTCGCGGGCCCAGCGCACCCCTTCCGCCTCCAGCTCCGCCAGGGGCACCACCGCATTCACCAGCCCCATGGCCAGGGCCTGCTGGGCGTCGTACTGGCGGCAGAGGAACCAGATCTCGCGGGCCTTGCGCTGGCCCACCAGCCGGGCCAGATAACCAGCGCCGAAACCGCCGTCGAAGCTGCCCACCCGCGGGCCGGTCTGGCCGAACACGGCGTTGTCCGCCGCCAGGCTGAGGTCGCAGAGCAGGTGCAGCACCTGGCCGCCGCCGATGGCGTAGCCCGCCACCAGGGCGATCACCACCTTGGGCAGGCTGCGGATCAGCCGTTGCAGGTCGAGCACGTTGAGGCGGGGCAGGCCGTCGTCGCCCACGTAGCCGCCGTCGCCGCGCACGCTCTGGTCGCCGCCGGCGCAGAAGGCGTAGCCGCCGTCGGGGGCGGGCCCGGCGCCGGTGAACAGCACCACGCCGATGCGCGGGTTGTCGCGCACCCGCGAGAAGGCGTCGTAGAGCTCCGTCACCGTCTGGGGCCGGAAGGCGTTGCGCTTCTCGGGGCGGTTGATGGTGATGCGGGCGATACCCACATCGCTGAGGTCGAACAGGATGTCGCGGTAGGCGCCCTGGGGCTGCCAGGTCAGCGCCGCGGTGTCAGTCGCCATGGGGGCCGCCGTGCAACGCCGCCATTCTGCGGCGCAGGTCCTGGCGCAGTCGGGCATCGGCCTGGCGGTCGGTGCGGAGCTCCAGCAGGGCCAGGGGCTGGGGCAGGGCCCAGCGGAGCCCCTCGGACAACGCCTCCAGATCCGCCAGGCGCCGGGCGGGCACCCCGTGGGCCTGGGCCAGGGCCAGCTGATCCACCGCCTGGGGCATGGCGAACAGGCGCTCGAAATCCAGGGGCCCGTCGGCGCGGATCGGCAACTGCTCAAAGATGCCGCCGCCGCCGTTGTCGATCAGCACCACGGTGAGGCGCACGCCGCGATCCACCAGCTGCTGCCGCCACAGCCAGCCATTGGAATCGTGCAGCAGGGCCAGATCGCCCGTGACCAGCACCAGGGCGCCGCAGCCGAAGGCCAGGCCAGCCGCCAGAGAGAGCGTGCCGTCGATGCCGCTGGCGCCGCGGAAGCTGAGCAGGGGGCGCTGGGGGGCCTCAGGGGCGGCGAAGGTTTCCCAGTCGCGCACGGGGCTGCTGCTGGCCAGCATCACCGGCAGCCCCGGCGGCAACAGGCGGCTCAGGGCCCGGGCGATGGCGGGCTCGCTGGTGCCACCGGCCAGGGCTGGATCCAGCTGGGCCTGGGCGGCGGCATCGGCCCGGTGCCAGGGCTGGGCCCAGGCGAGGCTGGCGGCGGACGGCTGATCGGGCAGGGGCGGCTGGGCCTGCAGCCAGCCCACCAGCCCAAGGGGGCAGCGTTGGCTGACGCTGGCGCCGGCATCAAGGTTGCGCGGGTCGGCTTCGCTGATCAACAGCTGGGGGCCGGGGCAGGTGGCGATCCACTGCTGCAGGCGGCGGCTGGCGGGCATGGGCCCCAGCCGCAACAGCTGGGGGGCCGCGGGCAGGCCATGCCCCTCGGCGAGCAGCAGGTCGTAGCCGTGCACCAGCTGCAGCCCCGGCCAGCCCCGCAGGCCGGAGAGGCCATCGGCCAGCACGGGCCAGCCGGTGGCGGCCTGCCAGCGCCGCAGGGCCTCGGCGAAGGCGGGCAGATCCGCCAGGGTGCCGCGCCAGGGGCCCACCACCACCGCCCCCGGGCGGCCGGGGTCGAGGGGGCTGGGCTCGGCAGACGGTGCAGCAACAGCAGCCGCAGGCGGGGCCAACGGCGCCGCTGGCCGCTGAGCCTGCAGGGCCTGGGCCAGCTGTTCCAGGTCGTCCAGCGACCCATGCAACGGCTCCTCCAGGGGGAGATTGAGGTGCACGGGCCCGGGGGGGCTGCCATGGCTGGCGCCCCAGGCCCTGGCAGCCAGAGCCTCCAGGGCGGCGGGCTCCATGGCCGCCAGGCCCAGGGGGTCGCCGCTGAGGCAGCGGCGGGCGCTGGGCTCCAGGAAGCGCTCCTGGTTCACGGTCTGGTTGGCGCCGCAGCCCTTGAGCCGCTGAGGACGATCCGCCGTGAGCAGCAGCAGCGGGATGGCCCCGTGGTCGGCCTCCACCGCCGCCGGCAGCAGGTTGGCCACGGCGGTGCCGGAGGTGGTCACCACGGCAGCGGCCAGCCCATCGGCGCGGCCCAGCCCCAGGGCCAGGAAGGCGGCGGAGCGCTCATCCACCGCTGTGTGGAGATCCAGGCCAACGCCATCCGGTGCACGGCGCTCGAGCAGGCCAGCGGCCACCGCCAGGGGGCCGGAGCGGCTGCCGGGGCAAAGCACCAACCGCCGCAGCCCGCGGCGCTGCAGGGCCTGCAGCAGCGCCACCGCCGCCCGCAGGTTGTCCGCAGCGCTGCAGGGATGGGCGGGGGGAAGGGTCACCCGGCGGTGCGGTTGATCAGGATGTGGCGATCATGCTGAATGGTCCGCCGCCATGGGGGAACGCCTCAAGCCCTGGCGCTCACTGCTGCTGTGGCTGGCGCTGGCGCTGCTGCTGCGCTGGGCGGTGCTGGAGCCGCGCTGGATCCCCTCGGGTTCGATGCTGCCCACCCTGCAGCTGCAGGACCGGATCCTGGTGGAGAAGCTGCGGCCCAGGCTGCGGCAGACCCTGCCCCTGAACAGCATCGTGGTGTTCAAGGCTCCACCGGTGCTGGTGGAGGCCGGCTACGACCCGAAGGCGGCCCTGATCAAACGGGTGGTGGGGGAGCCCGGCGATCAGGTGGAGGTGCGCGATGGCCAGCTCTGGCGCAACGGCGTGGCGGTGGTGGAGCCGTGGCTGGGGGAGGCCATGGACTACCGCTTCGGGCCTGTGACGGTGCCGGCGGAGCACCTGATGGTGCTGGGGGACAACCGCAACGCCAGCTTCGATTCGCACCTGTGGGGCCCGCTGCCACGGCGGGCGGTGATCGGCACGGCGGTGCTGCGCTACTGGCCGCTCAACCGCCTGGGCCCGATTCGGTTCTCCACCCCCACAGGCCTCGATGGGGCCGAACAGCTGGGGTAGGGTGCCTCCGTTACGCAGCGCACAACGGGATGTTCAACCCGGAGTTCCTGACGAGCGACAGCGAGGCGATCAGCAGCAATTCGCTGATTCAGTACCTCCAGGATCAGTCGCCGGATGTGCTGCAACGGGTGGCCCGCTCCGCCAGCGGCGACATCCAGGACATCATTCGCCACAACGTGCAGGGGCTGCTGGGCATGCTGCCCGGCGAACACTTCGACGTGAAGATCACCGCCAGCCGCGATCATCTGGCGGGCCTGCTGGCCTCCGCGATGATGACGGGCTACTTCCTGCGCCAGATGGAACAGCGCATGGAGCTGGAGGCGAATCTGTTCGCCAGCGGCGACGCCGAGGTGGATCCCGGCGAGCTGAAGCTCTGAGGTTGGCCCCAGCCCCTCAACCGAGGGGCTGCTCCGGCACCACGCCACTGCGCAACAGCAGCTGATCAATGCCGGCCAGGTAGGTCCAGTCGCCCTGGCTGGGGGCCCAGGGCCGTTGCTCCAGGGCCTGCGCCAGTTGCAGCAGCTGCTCCGCGGAGCAGGGCACCGGGGCGTCGTAGTGGGCCGGCACCAGCCAGCGCAGCTCCGGCAGCTCCGCCAGCCGCCGCAGCCAGGCCAGCAGCAACGCCTGGGCGCGGGGAAACACAAGCCGCTCCAGCACCGGGGCCACCTGCAGCCCCCCCACCGCCTGGCCCTGCAGCTCGGCGAACACCGCCGCCGAACTGCGCGACCAGTGGAAGGGGTAGAGGCCGAAATAGCTGCGGGCATCGCGGCAGCCGGGCCGGAAGGCCTGGCCCAGCAGCTGGGGCAGGGTTGGCACCGCCAGGGCCTCGGGGCGCAGGTAGGAGGCGAACAGGGCCAGGCGCTGCCAGCCCTTCAGCCGCAGTTCGGGGCTGTCGGTGAGGGGTTGATCGCCGCGGTCGCGGGCGTGGAACAGCAGCGGCGTGGGGTCGGCATCGAACAGCTCGGGCGGCTGGGGGTTGATGGCCACCAGGGCATCGGTGATCAGCAGGGCGCCGCTGCTGCGGTGCAGGCAGCTGAATTCCTGAAAACGGCCCAGGCCCAGGTCGAGGGGCCCCAGCGACAGCCACTGCAGCTCATCGCTGTGGGGATAGCCCTGCTCGCCCAGCACGCGGGTGCGGCGCCGGGGGAAGCCCAGCCAGCTGGCGGGCAGGTTGAGCGGGAAGCTCCATTGGCCAGGGGTGACCCACACCGTGGCCTCGGGGTAGGCCCGGGCCATGGCCGGCACCGGCAGCTTGTGCTCCAGGCCGGAGGCGGTGGGCAGCACGATCGACTGCACCGGCCCGTAGCGCTGCTCCAGATCGAGCAGGGCGCGGCGCACCTGGCCGGTGGGGGCCACGGGGGCGTAGAGCATCAGGCCGCCGCGCACCCGGGCGACGG
>BJHC01000068.1 GCA_014191535.1 Cyanobium sp.
GCCAGCGCCTTGGCCGCCTGGGCCGAGGGGCAGGGATTGCCCCTGGAGCTGCAGCGCTGGCCAAACCCCCAGACCACTGAAGCCGCGGCGCGCCATTGGCGCCTCGAGCAACTGCAGCGCTGGGCCGCCGAGCAGGGTGCCAGCCGCGTGGTCACGGGCCACACCGCCAGTGACCGCGCCGAAACCCTGCTGCTGCAGTTGGCCCGCGGCAGCCACCGCCAGGGCATGGGCAGCCTGCGGTGGCTGCGGCCCCTGACCACCACGGTGCAGCTGGCCCGGCCGCTGCTGGTGTTCAGCCGCGGCGAAACCGCCCAGATCCAACAGCAGCTGCAGCTGCCCCTCTGGCCCGACCCCAGCAACGACGACCCGCGCTTCAGCCGCAACCGCATCCGCGCCGAGGTGTTGCCGGTGCTGGAGGCGCTGCACCCCGGGGCCAGCCGCCGGCTCAGCGGCCTCAGCAGCCGCCTGGCGGATGAACAGGAGGCCCAACAGCAACTGGACGACCTGGCCCTGCAGGGGCTGCGGAGTCATCCGACCGACCCCCAGGCCGGCCTGCAACGACGGGCCTTGATGGCCCTGCAACCGGGCAACCGCCGGCGCCTGCTGCGGGCCTGGCTGGAACAGCAGGGCAGCCCAGAGCTCTCAGCCACTCAGCTGGAGCAGCTGCTGGAGCGGCTGGAGCCCCAGCAGGGGCCAGGGGCACTGCCACTGCCGGGGGGAGCTCGGCTGGATTGGGATCGTGAATCCCTGCACCACAGCAGCGGCGGCGGTAAACAGGGGGAGCCCCCCGGCGTCGCCAGCCGGCGCTCCACCCCCGATGAGCACCAGCCTTGAGCAGGCCTACGGGGCGGTGGAGCAGGCGTATGCCGCCGGTGATTTCGAGGCGGCCCTGGAGACGGCCGAGGCGCTGCTGCCGCAGCTTCCTCAGGACCGCGACGATCAACTGCAGCAGCGGCTGCAGCTGTTGATCGGCCACATCCATCTCTACGGGCTGCAACAACCGGAGCCAGCCGCCGCCGCCTATCGGGCGGTGCTGGAGCACTGCCAGGAACCCAGCTACCGGGCCCTGGCGGAGGAGGGCCTCCAGCAGGCCGCCCAGTCCGCGGCCCCTGTTGCCAGCGCTCCCCTTGCCGCCGCAACAGAGCAGCCGGCCACCCCATGGCTGGATGACTTGCAGCCCACTACCGACCGCCGCCCCGCCCCTCGGGCCGATGCCACGCCGGCGCCTCAGGCCGCCAACCCCCAGCAACAACAAGCCCCCGATCCGTACGACCGGGGGCTGCTGCTCATCGAGCTCCAGGGGCGGCCCAGCGAACTGGACCAGCCCTAACGGTTAGCCAGCGGCGGCGGAACGGCGGCGGCGGGTGCGGCCCTCCAGTTCCGGCTCTTCCACCTTGGCGGCAGCGGGGGCTGCAGCGCCCACGGCCGCCAGTTCGCGGCGGGGCTCCGGCGCGGGGGCCGAGCGGGCGGCCTCCACCCGCGGGCCACGGTCCACCCGCTCGGGGCGCTCCCGGCGGTCGTCGCGGCCGCCACCACGGCCACCGCGGGGGGCGGGGCGGGTGTCGGGCTCTGCATCAGCGCGACCCTTGTAGGCGGGGGTGCCGCCCGGAGCGGGCTGCACCAAACAGATGATCAGCGGCTCCACCTGCAGTTCACGGCGCAGGCGGCGCTGCAGGCCGATCTCGATCTCCCGCTGCACACCCATCCAATCGACATCGGGGGCCTTGCCACCGCTGTTGCGCGACAGCTGCTGCCAGCGGTTCTCCAGCACCCAGGTGATCTCCCGCTCGGCCCAGAGGCTGAGCTTGCGGGCATCGGCGGCGGTGACCACACCGCGCAGGTTCACCCGCGGCGGCGCAGCCATCACCCCATCGGTGCTGATCACGGCGAGCATCGTGATCACGCCGTCCTCCGCCAGCTGCTGGCGCTCCTTGAGCACGCGGGCGTCAACGATGCCGTTGCGGGAGGCATCCAACAGCTCGATGCCGGCCTTCACCGGGTCACCCTTGCCGATCGAATCGGGGGTGAGTTCCACCACATCACCGTTGTCGATGATCAGGATGTTTTCCGCAGGCACGCCCATCGACTGGGCGGTCTTGCTGTGGCACACGAGCATGCGGTGCTCGCCGTGCACCGGCACGAAGTACTTCGGCTTGGTGAGGGCCAGCATCAGCTTCTGGTCTTCCTGGAAGCCGTGGCCGGACACGTGGATGCCTTCGCCCTTGCCGTAGACCACCTTCGCCCCCAGCATCATCAGCCGGTCGATGGTGTTCACCACGGAAATGGTGTTCCCGGGGATGGGGCTGGCGGAGAAGATGATTGTGTCCGAGGTCTTCACCTGCACCTGCGGGTGTTCCCCGCGGGAGATACGACTCAGCGCAGCCAACGGCTCCCCTTGGCTGCCGGTCATTAGCAACAGGGTTTCACGGTCAGGCAGATCGCGAATCTGCTTGATCGGCACGAACAGATCATCCGGAGCGCGCATGTAGCCCAACTCACGGGCCTTGGCGATCACGTTGAGCATGGAGCGGCCCAGCAGGCCCACCTTGCGGCCGTTCTTGAGGGCCAGCTCCAGGATCATCGCCACGCGATGAATGGAACTGGCGAAGGTGGTGATGATCACCCGGCCCTCGGCCTGGGAAATGTGGCGATCCAGGCAGGGGAACACGGAGCGCTCAGGCGGGCAGAAGCCCGGCACTTCGGAGTTGGTGGAATCGCTGAACAGACACAGCACCCCCTGTTCGCCGTAGTGGGCCAGGCGTGCCATGTCGAAGGTTTCGCCATCGACCGGGGTGTGGTCGAACTTGAAGTCACCGGTGAAAATCACCGTGCCCACGGGGGTGGTGATGGCCAGCGAGAAGCTGTCGGCCATCGAGTGGGTGTTTCGGATGAATTCAACCGAAAAATGTTGCCCCACCTTCACCACATCGCGGGGGGCCACCGTTTGCAGGATGGTGCGATCCATCACACCCGCCTCTTCCATCTTGCCGGTGAGCATGGCCAGCGCCAGGCGCGGGCCATGGATCACAGGGATGTTGAAGTTCTTGAGGTGGTGAGCAATACCGCCGATGTGATCTTCGTGACCGTGGGTCACGATCATGCCGCGAATGCGCTTCTGGTTTTCCCGCAGATAGCTGGTATCCGGCATCACCACGTTGACGCCGTGCATGCCGTCACTGGGGAAGGCCAGACCGGCATCCACCAGCATGATGTCGTCGCCGTACTCGAACACACAGGTGTTCTTGCCGATCTCGTGCAGGCCACCGAGGGGGATGACCTTCAGGCAGGGTTGTTTGGCTTGGTTCGTCATTCAGAAAGGGGGTTCCGGCGCAGCCGGAGAAACAAAGAAAACGTCGTCAGGAGCTGAAGTCAAAACGCCAAAGACAGCGTTCTGAAGGGCCTTGGCGTCACGTGGGACGCAGGGCTGCCAGCACGGAATTGAGTCGATCGCGCACGTCGTTGGAGGCGGAAAGGAGGGGAAGTCTTGGGGCACCCACGGCCCAGCCACTGAGTTCCAGGGCGGCTTTCACCGGGATGGGGTTGGTGGTGCAGAACAGGGCCTTGCACAGGGGCAGCAACTGCTCATGCACCGCCAGGGCTGTCGCCAGGTCGCCGGCCAGGAAGGCCTGCACCAGGCGCTGGATCTGGTCGCCGGCCAGGTGGCTGGCCACGCTCACCACGCCGACTGCCCCCACCGCCAGCATCGGCA
This sequence comes from Cyanobium sp., assembly GCA_014191535.1. GTDB lineage: Bacteria > Cyanobacteriota > Cyanobacteriia > PCC-6307 > Cyanobiaceae > Vulcanococcus. The sequence continues at coordinate 3,710 of BJHC01000068.1, forward strand.
GGGTGAGGGCGTCATCGCCGCTGTAGATCGCCAGGCGATCGCCGCAGGCGGCCCGCAGGGCACTGACCTCTTCGGTGGTGCCGCTGGCGGCCTTGAAGCTCACCACATTGGGCTGGTTCATCAGCCGGGCTGTGGTCTCCGGGCTGAGGCTGCAGCCGGTGCGGCCGGGGATGTTGTAAAGCATCAGCGGCAGCTCGGGGGCCGCCAGCGCCACCGCCCGGAAATGGGCCTCGAGGCCGTCCTGGGGGGGCTTGTTGTAGTAGGGCACCACCACAAGCGCGCCATCGGCCCCCAGGGCCGCGGCCTCCTGCACCGCCTCCACCGCCTCAGCGGTGCAGTTGCTGCCGGTGCCCGCCAGCAGCTGAGCGCGGTTACCCACGGCGCCCTTGACGGCGGAAAACAGCTGGTGCTGCTCCTCCCAGCTGAGGGTGGGGGATTCCCCGGTGGTGCCGCACAGCACCAGGCCATCGGAACCGTGATCCACCAGATGCACCGCCAACCGGGCCGCCACATCCAGATCCACCGCACCGCTGGCGCTGAACGGCGTGACCATGGCCGTGAGCACCCGGCCGAAGGGGGCCGGTGAGGGGGCGCCTGGGGTGAGGGGAACAGCGGCCATGGCTCAGGCGGCGCCGGCGGAGGAGGAGCAGGCCGCAGCGGAGGCACGGGCGGCGCTGGGGTTCAACAGCAGTTCCGCGATCTGGATGGCGTTGAGGGCCGCCCCCTTGCGGATTTGATCGCCGCAGAGCCACAGCTCCAGGGCATTGGGTTCGCTGAGGTCCTGGCGGATGCGGCCCACGGCCACCGGATCCCGGCCGGTCACATCCGTGGGCATCGGGAAGCGGTTGGACGCGAAGTCTTCAATCAGCTCCACCCCGGGGGCCTGGGCCAACAGGGCGCGGGCCTCCTCCACCGGGAAGGGCTCCTCGAACTCGATGTTGATGGCCTCGGAATGGGCCCGCAGCACCGGCACCCGCACGCAGGTGGCCGACACCCGCAGAGTCGGCAGCCCCATGATCTTGCGGGTCTCGTGGAGCATCTTCAACTCCTCCTCGCAGTAGGCGTTGTCCTGCAGCGGGGAGTTGTGGAGGAACAGATTGAACGCAAGGGAATAGGGCAGCACGCTGCTTTCCGGACTGCCGCCATCCAGCACGGTGCGGCTCAACTCCCGCAGTTCCTCCATGGCCCGCGCACCGGCACCACTGGCCGATTGATAGGTGCTGACGATCACGCGCCGCAGGGGGCGCCGGGACGCCAGGGGCGCCAACGCCAGCGTCATCAGGATCGTGGTGCAGTTGGGGTTGGCGATCACGCCGTTGTGGCGGAAGGCGTCCTGGGGATTCACCTCCGGCACCACCAAGGGCACATCGGCATCCAGGCGGAAGGCGCTGGAGTTATCGATCACCACCGCTCCAGCGGCGGCGGCCACGGGTGCCCACTGCTTGGACACGGAGCCGCCGGCGGAGGCCAGCACCACATCCACGCCGGTGAAGGCCTCAGCGCTGACGGGCTCGATCGTCAGGGTCTGACCGTTCCAGTGAACGGTTTGCCCGGCGGAGCGCGGGGAGGCCAGCAGGGTCAGTCGGCCGACAGGAAACTGGCGCTCGGCCAGCAGGGCCAACAGTTCCTGACCCACAGCACCGGTGGCCCCGAGAACGGCCACATGCAACGGACGCTGGGGCAGGGCGCGACTGAAATCAGGGCTGGTCAATGGACGGGGCGGATGCAACGGGAGTGAACAACGGGTGTTCGCGTTCGGGGCCAGGGCTCAGGCGCCATCGGCCGGTGCGACCTGTGGGGAGCTAAGCGAGATCGCGATGGCGTCAGCCATCCGGATCGCGCCGCGGGGTCTTCAGGTCACTTGTTCTTAGGAGCCACATTACGTGGCCATGCCCGGCCTGGCGACCCACAGATGGGCGGAGAGGCCGATCCATAGGATTGGGGGCTGCCCTGCCGAATCGATGCCGAATCGGTTCGGCCCGACCGTTTCCTTCAGCCTGCCCCAGCCTCCATGAGCCCTGCCGCCAGCACCGCCAGCAAACCCGCCGCCAGCAAGGCTTCCGCCGGCAAGGCCGACCTGAAGGTGAGCACCAGCCCCCGCCCCGGCAGCCGCCTGGCCGTGGAGATCGCCGTGCCCGGCGGCCGCACCCAGACCAGCCACGACCAGGCCCTGGAGAAGCTGAGCCGCAGCATCAAGCTGCCGGGATTCCGCAAGGGCAAGGTGCCCCGGGCGGTGCTGGTGCAGCAGCTCGGCCCCCTGCGCATCCGCGCCACCGCCCTGGAGGACCTGGTGGACAGCGTCTTCCGCGATGCCCTGCAGCAGGCGGAGATTGCCGCCATCGGTCAACCCAGCGTGGACGGTGGCTTTGAGGCCCTGCTGGAGCGCTTCGAGCCCGGCAAGGACCTCAGCCTGACCCTGGAGCTGGACGTGCAGCCCACCCCCAGCCTCAAGAGCACCAAGGGGTTGAAGGCCGAAGCCGAAACCGTGGCCTTCGACGCCGGGCGGGTGGATGAGCTGATCGAGCAGTCCCGCCGTCAGCTGGCGGCCCTGGTGCCGGTGGAAAACCGCGCCGCCGCCACCGGCGATGTGGCCGTCATCAACTTCAAGGGCACCTTCAGCGACACCGGTGAGGCCATCAGCGGCGGCAGCGCCGATGCCATGGAGGTGGAACTGGAGGACGGCCGCATGATCCCCGGCTTTGTGGAGGGGATCATCGGCATGAAGCCCGGCGACAGCAAAACCGTCGCCTGCCAGTTCCCGGAGGAGTACCCCCAGGAGGATGCCGCCGGTCGCAAGGCCAGCTTTGAGATCAGCCTCACCGAACTGAAGGGCCGTGAGCTGCCGGCCCTGGACGACGCCTTCGCCCAGCAGGCCAGCGACAAGCAAACCCTGGCGGAGCTGCGGGCCGACCTGGAATCCCGGCTCAAGGAAGACGCCGAGCGCCGCAACCGCTCCAACCGCCACGACGCCCTGCTGGCGGCCCTGGTGGAGCAGCTGGAGGTGGAACTGCCGGAAACCCTGGTGCAGCAGGAGATCGTGTCGCTGCTGGAGCAGACCGCCGGCCAGCTGGCCCAGCAGGGCATGGACGTGAAGAAGCTGTTCACGCCGCAGCTGATTCAGAGCCTGCGGGACACCTCACGCCCTGAAGCGGAGGAGCGCCTCAAGCGCAGCCTGGCGCTGCAGGCCCTGGCCAAGGCCGAACAGATCGAACTGGAGGCCGGCGAGATCGAAGCCAAGGTGAAGGAGCTCAGCCGCGGCTTCAGCGACAGCTCCCGCATCGACCCCGAGCGCCTGCGCCAGGCGGTGCAGGAAGACCTGATGCGCGACAAGCTGCTGGGTTGGCTGGAGAGCCACGCCACCATCACCGAAAAGGCCGCCGAAGCCGCTGACGCCAAGGGCGATGCCAAGCCCAAGGCCAAGAAGAGCAGCAGCAAGAAAGCGGCCACCGCTGACGCCTGATCCCCATAGATTGGCCGGACTGACCGCAGTCCGGCCCGCGTGATCAACGCCCGCATCCACCACCCCATCCAGAACCGCTGGCCGGTGGCCGCCCCGGGCGTGCTGCCCACGGTGGTGGAGCCGTCGGGCCGCGGCGATCGGGCCTTCGACCTCTATTCCCGCCTGCTG